>NZ_JSZM01000057.1:0-1664 GCF_000801965.1 Lysinibacillus sp. A1 | reverse complement strand
CAGTTTTGAAAGAACAATCCTTTCAATAAAAAGAGCTTCAAGACACAGTTATATGCCGTGTATTGAAAGCCGAAAATAGTCTAGTGATGATGGCAAAGAGGTCACACCCGTTCCCATACCGAACACGGAAGTTAAGCTCTTTAGCGCCGATGGTAGTTGGGGGCTTCCCCCTGTGAGAGTAGGACGTCGCTAGGCAATAAAAACAGTCAGCTGTATGCTGGCTGTTTTTTTTATTTCATATAAAAAGTTTTTAAATTTTTTATTCGAAATAAAGTTTTTTATATAGATCTCCATTTATTTTATAGAGCAAATCTATTATAGGTACGTAGAAACTTTATGAAACGAATGACTAAATTAATAAATTGGAAGTGTTAATTGAAATGATATACCCAATTTATGTTATATAATATTTTCTCATTTGTAAAAGAGGACACCAATCTATGAAATTGTTCCATTATCCTAAATACTATTATAATTCCTTTTTCAGTAATAGTTTGATTTCGACACTAAAATACAAATTTTAGTTCTAATCGTCAATTTCGATTCTTATAATATAAAGATTACGGAAAAAAGGAGAGGGAATATGTGGATTGATGGTGTGTTTTCTGGGGGAGGTTTGAAGGGTTTTGCACTCGTGGGAGCTTATCAAGTACTAGAAGCTGAAAATTTCCGTTTTAAACGTGTGGCTGGTACAAGTGCTGGGGCAATTTTAGCTGCGTTCATTGCTGCAGGATATAGCGGTAGAGAAATTGAAATTATGCTAGAAGAGTTAGATGTACCTTCATTACTCGATTCTAGAAGAACAATATTACCTTTCCCTTTTATGAAATGGATAAATGTTTATAACCATTTAGGTCTGTATAAAGGAAAGGCATTAGAAAAGTGGTTCTTCAAAAAATTGGCTGAAAAAGGTGTCTATACTTTTGGAGATCTACCCAAAGATTCACTAAAGCTAGTCGCTTCAGATATAACTAATGGTAGAATAATTGTATTACCAGACGATTTACACAAATATCAAATAGATGCCAATAATTTTTCAGTTGCTTGTGCTTTACGTATGAGCTGTGGTATACCATTTTTCTTTGAACCGGTTACATTAAAGACAGGCAAAGGTGAGTCGGTAATTGTAGATGGAGGTGTTTTAAGTAATTTCCCTTTATGGATTTTTGACGATAAGGAGGGGAGAAAAGTACGACCCATTTTAGGTCTGAAATTGAGTAGACGGAGAGAGGAACAGTGTCCTCATGAAATAAAAAATGGATTAAATTTATTTGAAGCATTATTTTCGACTATGAAAGATGCGCATGATGAAAGATATATTTCAAGAAGACATGAAAGAGATATTATTTTTATTCCTGTAGAAGATTACAGTGCTACGCAATTTGATTTAAATGAAGAAACAAAAGAAACACTCTTAGAAATAGGAAGGAATCGTACCATTCAATTTTTAAGAAACTGGCCACGACTAAGATTATAAAAAAGATTTATAAAAACTATTGACCATTGAAAATAAGCATGTTATTATATAAAAGTTGCTGTTGAGATATGCAACTACTAAAATATAAAAAAACAAAATAACTGTTTGACAAACATTATAAAACATGTTATTATATAAAAGTTAGCTCTTAATAAAGTAGCGAACATCAAAATGAACCTTGAAAACT
>NZ_JSZM01000056.1:0-3030 GCF_000801965.1 Lysinibacillus sp. A1 | reverse complement strand
TCAGTTTTCAAGGTTCATTTGCTAGTTACTTTCAAGTAACTTTTTATAATTTAACATATTGTTAACTCGTTGTCAACTGTCTACGTTAATATTTTTTAAGTTGTTCGTTTGTTTCGTAACAACGTGTTTAAATATATCATCATAGAATAAAGTTTGCAAGTGTTTCATTAAAGTAAAACTATTCTTATTATTACAAAGTGAGTTTCTTCTATATAATGGTGAAAATAACTTTATATAATTCGTTATAGTTATGCTTTATTATTTGTAGTAAAAAAGAGACGAATAGAATAACAAGAAAAGTATTTAATTATTTACTATTCATAACCCAATAATAAAAAATCACCTCCATCGTTAGAACTTATCCTTAACAATGGAGGTGATTTTCAACATGTATTTAATTTATCGTACCCAAATGAAATACGCTAGGAAGACAAAGAATAAACCATACATCATAGGGTGAATTTCTTTTTTACGTCCCGCTAATAACATTGTGATCGGATAGAACACGAAGCCAATTGCAATACCAGTAGCAATGGAATAACCAAGAGGCATCATTAATACGGTAAAGAATGCTGGTACTGCAATCTCAAATTTATCCCAATCAATTAAACGTAGTGATGATACCATCAGTACTCCTACAATAACTAGAGCAGGTGCTGTTACTGCTGGTGTTACTACTGCTAATAACGGAGAGAAGAATAATGCTACTAAGAAAAGTACTGCTGTTACTACTGCTGAGAACCCAGAGCGAGCTCCAGCTGCTACCCCTGAAGTTGATTCTACATAGGCAGTAGTCGTAGATGTACCAAATAAAGAACCAATTGTTGTTGCAAGTGCATCTGCCATTAATGCGCGACCTGCACGTGGTAATTTATTATCTTTTACTAAGCCAGCCTGTGTTGCCACAGCCATTAAAGTACCTGCTGTATCGAAGAAATCTACAAACAAGAACGTTAATACAACTACTAAAAACTTCACGTTAAATAGTGATTCAATATCTCCAAGTGGCTGTAGTGCCACCATGAATGTAGAATCCACACTTGGAATAGCAGAAACAATTGCCATTGGAGGTTCAATAATACCTGTCACCATACCAATAATCGCCGTAATAACCATCCCTAAGAAAATACCGACACTGCGTAATTTAATAATTAAAATAACAGATAAAACAATTCCGAATACCGCTAGTAATGTAGCGCCCGTGAAAGTTCCTAAAGTTACTAATGTAGCTGGACTATCTACAATAATCCCTGCTCCTTGTAAACCTACGAAAGTAATAAACAATCCAATACCTGCCGAAACAGCATATTTAAGTTGTACTGGTATAGCATTAATAACGGTTTCACGAATACCTGTTAGAGATAAAACGATAAAGATAATCCCAGAGAAGAATACGCCAGTTAAACCTGTTTGCCATGGAATACCGTAAGCCCCAACTACTGTAAAGGCGAAGAATGCGTTTAATCCCATACCAGGAGCTAGTGATATTGGGAATTTAGCGAAAATACCCATTATTAAAGAACCAACTGCTGCAGCTAATGCTGTTGCTACGAAAACAGCACCTTTATCCATCCCTGCATTTTCTAGTATACCTGGGTTAACAGCTAGAATATATGCCATCGCAAGGAAAGTTGTAATACCACCTATTATTTCTCGGCGGTAATTAGTTCCTAATTCATCAAACATGAAATATTTTTTCATTATAAAAAAATCCTCCGTATGGTCGTCCTCAATATCGAAAACAAAAAAGACACGCTGACTAATCTACTAGTCGCATGTCTACGATATATTTCATCCACATTAATGTGTGAAATAAATTAGGGTTTATACATACGTATATAAACCTCAATCGTAGTCAAGTTATTTACGGTAACTTGGTAGAAACTCACGGGCCCTATTCCCGACATTATACGACGACTTATTTAATTTACATTCGTAATATATCATTTCACTTTTTAGATTTCAACCCTATTTCCGAACAATTTTATAAAATAAAATACGAAAGTTCGTGTAAATTTCTTATTTAATGTTCATATTTTAATAAACGTCTACTAAAAAGTCTAAGTACTGAACAATTCATCGAACGCAATAATATAAAAAATCCCTCAGAACTCACTCGAATTCTAAAGGATTTTAAGACATATTTCGATTCCCTTGCCGACAATTTTTAATTCATCACTTTACTTTGCAAGACCTGAATTCTTTTTTCTAACTTATGTTTCCAATCTTCCGCCAATGCATCAACTGCTCGGATATGTTTCATCGCATCTGCATCTTTGTTTTTAAAATATACTTCATTGCAATACAAAACAGAAACTCGGGCAGGATGCTTTTCTACTAATTCAATATTCGAGTTCGCATAGATTGTCCCCTCTTCTAGTACGCGCGCAAGGAAACCAGTATAACCAGTTTCAATCATGCGTTTGAGCAATGTGTTTGATTCAGTATATTTGTCGATCGTACTACAAGGAACACGCCCTTGAGTAATTTGAATGACAGCATCTCCTATTTTATAAATATCACCGATACAAATATCCTCTTCTAGCATATTTGTAACCGTTAAATTTTCACCGAAAGCAGCAGTTGGCAATGGATTACCAAGTTCTTGTTCCCATTGTATGTAATGTTCCGCAGGATATAAACAAACTGCACGATCAGGTCCGCCATGATGTTTTTTATCAGCAACATCATCTCCGTGGAAGCCATGAGCTGACAAATAAACTTCTTGCATTTTTTGCTTTTCAATACCTGTCATCATCGAACGCCCTTTACTATCAATCAATTCTTTTGGCATCCCAACTGCTAATGTATGAATTATTGGTTTATTTTTCTCCATTTAATTCCCCCCAAATCTGAATAGTATCATTTCTTTTGCATTCATTTAGTTTACTACACACAACACTTTACCAGCAATTTTTCCATATTGAGATACTTTATTTCTCCATAAATTCAGAAAGAATTAATTTAAAAAAGCCCTAAAAACCTCTCAGGGTTTTTAGGGCTTTTGCTACTATTCCCACTCAATCGTTG
>NZ_JSZM01000055.1:0-12832 GCF_000801965.1 Lysinibacillus sp. A1 | reverse complement strand
AGTTTTGTCCCAGCCTCTTCTTTTCATTATAGTTTGTTAATAACTGCGTGGATTGTTTCCTTTAGTTCTGCATCATAGCTAGAAAGATCTACAAGGTTACCTACACGCTCACGTAATACTGGGCGTTCAATTACTAGCTTCTCATCAAGTACTTGAACAAGTAGTTCGATAATAAGACGATCGCGAACAACTAACGCTTCTTCTAAACGCTCTGGTGTAATTTTCGCATCTGTTTTTGCTGATTTTGCCATTTCAAAAACCCCTTTTAAATTTTATATTCATGCACATCTATTTTAGCATACCACTAAATTATTTTAAAAACTTTCTTTCGCAAAAAATACCAAAACTTTACAATTTATAAAAGAAAGATTTACGACAATTTGTTATATTTATATCATAATACACTCGTATTTTGCCATATGATAAATATGTTTAGGCTCACTATACAAATCAGATTGGAGGAGTTATATGAATCATAAAAATTCAACCTATATACAGCTCATTAAAGCTGTACCAAAGTCTTTGCAACTTTTTCTGAATGTTTGCCTAGTCCTCTTAGCACTCATACTAGCGTTTTTACTCTTTAAGGAGCTAATAGAATTTCTTAAAATATTGCTCTTCTCTAAGGAAGGTGGCGATTACAAGCTATTCCTTGCCAACATCCTTATATTTTTCTTGTACTTTGAGTTCATTACGATGATTATTAAATATTTTAAAGAGAATTATCATTTTCCGCTTCGATACTTTATATATATAGGTATCACAGCTATGATTCGATTAATTATCGTTGAGCACGATCATCCTCTTAATACGTTAATTTATTCAGTTATTATTCTCATACTCATCATTAGTTACTTTATTATTAATATTACACCACTTGAAAGACCGACACGATCATCTCTATTTATGAAAAAGGAACATTAGCCTAGCGCAACTATTCTAAAACGCCGTCGTACATTTTGGTTTTTCAAATACAAAGAAAAATTGCTGTAAAGCCTGTAGGTATTGCTCCTGACTGATTTTTATTTGCTGCAACATATACAGTTCTTGGACCGTTATGACTCCCATTACCAGTGAGGAAAGCTCAGCCACATCTACAACTACTTCCACATCATAGTGACCACTTTCAATAATGTTCATCGTGCCTTCAACCACTTCGATAATGAGTTGCTGATTATTTTCAGCAAGTAATGAGTCCGAAACTGTTAATTTAAATGTCAGTGTTACACCATTAAAATGGTGTGTCGTTAACTCTTCAAAAAAACCCTTTACATTAATAATGCGGTACATCAGTCCAACCCCCGACACGGCATTTTCATGGTAAACACTAGGAATTAAATGATTTGTACCATTTCTGACATCGCCTAAAAAGAAATGAACATTGTCTTCTTGTGTATTCCACTCAATGCGGTTTACTTGATCTGCCTGACTGTTTAAAAATGTACTCAGCTCTAACAAGGCCTGAGGTGTCTCATATACCCATTCTTTAATGACTAAATTATTCAACATAAAATTACTCTCACCTTGCTTTTCAAATGAAAAAACGATATAGCCTTGTACGGTATCATCCTCTTCCATCGCAATCACATAGTTTTCGTCGTTCTTAAAAATAAAGGAAAGCTCTGATTTTGTTTTGAAAAACATTCCATGCTTTTGAGACGCTACCCTGTTATAACAATCTGTTAGCTGCTGTTGATCTCGTACTGTTAAATATTTAAGGTGCTTCTTCGTTGGGCCTTTAGGAAAGCTTAAGGGCTCTACTAAATATTGATACATTCTCGGTCCATATCCAAACCCCATTTTCTTATAAAAATCTGGCCTAAACGGATACAAAGCGACAAAGTGAATATCCTTTGCTAAAAAAAATTGAAAGAATTGATGGATTAACTCCTTCGCAACTTTTTCCTTTTTATGTAGTAAATCAACTGCAACAAGCCCTACTCCGCCAATCGGTATCATTTTAGAGAAAAGGTTCATTTGAAAATCATGTAATCGCATGCCGCCAATTAGTTTGTCATCTTCCCAAAGTCCAAAATAATTTAGGGATTCATCATGATTCTGATTATCCATAAAAAGATTTTTTAACTGCTCTTTTGTTGTCTGAGCTCCGTTCATTCTTCCAGGGTAGGCTCCTACAACAATACTCGCAAAAGTTAAAAAATCTTGCTCTTTTACTAATCTCTCTACCACTCTCATTGTTTCCCCTCCATTTTCAAAGTAGGATATGTCGTTCATATTCATTTTCCACCCATAATAACATATATTACCACGTCATATAAATGAACAATGAACATGATTAAAGGAGGAATAAAGAAATGACTTTAATTGATGCGTATATCGATGAAGTATCTAAAAGACTACATAAAAATAAACGTGAAAACATAAAGCTTGAGCTAAAAGCTACTATTGAAGATATGTTGCCAGAGCCATATTCAGAAGCAGATATAATGGAAGTGCTAAAAAAGCTTGGGAGCCCTGCAAAAGTGGCAGCAAGCTATCAAGATACGCCACGTTATTTAATTGGTCCAAACGTGTTTGAACCATACACTAGAACCATTAAACTCGTTTTTCCTTGGGCAATTTTTATAACAATCATAGTTCAAGTAATTCAGAGAATTTTCCTCTATTCAGGAGAAGAAGCCTTGCTCTCCACTATCATTTCAGCATTTTCCATGACGATTGTTGCCATTATTTCTGTATCATTTCATGTTTTGTTTTGGATCACCATTTTTTTCATCGTCATCGAACGCTCTAATGCGGATAAAATTCAATTTTTGCCTTTCCTGAATGACACCAAGGAATGGACACCTGAAAGTTTAAAAATGAAAACCATTCCTAAAGACAAACTCATTACTTTAGGTGATATAATTTTTAGCTTTGTAGGGGTTATTATTTTTACCTTTGTTTATTGGAATGCCAATCGTCTTTTAGGTATTTATACAACAAATGGGAATGGTAGCTTAAAGTTCGTTATGCCAATCTTTAATCAAAATATTTTACAATCCTATTCTCTCTTCTTTATGCTCTGTGTCATTCTTAGTCTTGCTTTAACACTTTTAAAATGGCGTACGGGGCAATGGACCATGACGATTGCTATCATCAATGCATTGCTTCAAAGTACAGGAACTATTGTATTTATTGTCATCGTTGTTCATCAAGATTTTATCCATAGTGCCTCCATTCCGTACATTGCCGCAATCGTAGAAAGCAACACAGCAAAGGTCTCCTCTATCATAGATAAGATCCTACTTGCCAGTATGATCATTGCTGTTTTAGCCAATGCATTTGATATATATCAAGGATTTAGAAAAGCTAAAATACCAGCCTCGAAAAGTGATAAATTGAAAATTTATGAATGAAAGCTCTTCTTTCAAATCGCGAAAATACCTTTCTCCTCTAATGTTTTGTATAATAATAAAGTTGGAAGTAATTTATATACACGAATAATAATCTGCACAATTCAATTAGAGTAAGGGGAAATAACTATGACCATTCTTCTAGTAGATGACAATCAAGTCAATTTATTTGTCATTGAAAAAATACTGAAAAATGCAGGTTATGAGCACTGTGTTTCTCTTTCATCTGCTAATGAGCTATTTGATTATTTACAATTAAATGAACCAAATCCAACTGGAAGCTCAGTTGATTTAATTTTATTGGACATTATGATGCCTGAAGTAGATGGTATAGAGGCCTGCAAACGTATTAAGCAAATTGAAAGATTAAGAGATATTCAAATCATCTTTGTTACAGCGCTTGAAGATAAAAACAAACTCGCAGAAGCATTAGATATCGGGGGCGTAGATTATATTACAAAACCGATTAATAAAACGGAATTGCTTGCTAGAATACGAGTTGCCCTACGTTTAAAAGCTGAATTAGATTGGCACACTCAACATGAAAAAAAAATACAATACGAATTGGATTTAGCTACTCATGTGCAAAGAAGCCTGCTTAGTCCACCGTTAAATGAAAACGATATTCGTCTAGAAGTCTCATACCTACCATCCTCTAACTTGGCAGGTGATATGTACTATTGGCATAAAATAGATGATCATCGTTACGCTATTATTTTATTGGACATGATGGGCCATGGTATATCTGCAGCGCTAGTTTGTATGTTTATCTCCTCCGTTTTAAGAGAGGCTGTTAAACAATTGAACGACCCTGAACTTGTTATTAAAGAACTGAATCGTTATATGACCCTCTTGCAAGATGGCAAGGATGAAAATCTTTATTATTTCACAGCGATTTATTTAGTGATTGATACGAAACAAAAAACAATCGAATACATAAACGCTGGTCATCCTGCGGGGTACGCATTAATTGATGAAGAAACTTGTGTTCCATTAAACCAAGGTAGCTGTGCAGTCGGCTTTTTCGATGAAATTAATGTCACAAAACAATATATACAATACGAAAAAAATGTACAAATTGTTTTGTTTACAGATGGTGTCTTAGAGGCAATGGGACCTTGTGAAATAGAATCCGAAAAGCATTTGCAAACGCTAACATCCTCTAAATGGGACTATGCTCAACCTCTCATCGACAACCTATTACCTAAGGACAAACAAAACAATCAACCGGATGATATGTGTGTCTTACTGATCCAAGCCCGTGCTGCTGATTAAATAAAAAGGAAGAGGCTACCTCCATCACAAGGTAGCCTCTTTCTCTTTACTCTATTTTTTGATAAATTCTTTCATTCCCAACAACTTCCCGATAATTCGAAATAACCTCTTCAAAGCGCAATGTTTCCTTATCGCCTAAACATAAAAACCCATTGTCGCTTAGGCTTTCATAAAACAAATGATGGACCTGACTTTGCAGCTGAGGTGAAAAATAAATAAGGACATTTCTACATAAGACAACATGAAATTCATTAAATGATTGATCTGTCACTAGGTTATGCTGGGCAAAAATAATATTCTTCAATAATGTTGGATGGAAATAAGCATATTGATAATCCGTCTTATAGTATTCCGAAAAAGCATGGGCTCCCCCTGCAAGCATATAGTTTTTCGTATATGCCTGCATTTTATGAATAGGAAAGACCCCCTTCTTCGCCTTCTCTAATACTTGCTCATTCATATCTGTTGCATAGATGACAGCCTTGTCTATAAGCCCTTCCTCTTGAAGCAAGATAGCCATAGAGTAAACTTCCTCACCAGTTGCGCAGCCAGCATGCCAAATCCGGATTTCTTGGTAATCTCGTAAGGCAGGGATCACTTTTTCACGAAATGCCTTAAAAAAACTTGGGTTGCGGAACATTTCCGTGACATTGATTGAAAAATCATTTAACAGCTGCTCTAAAAATTCCTGATCATGAATAACCTTTTCCTGAACACGAGAAATGGTTGGAATGCTATTTATTCTCATTCTATTAAAAATTCGACGTGAAATGGAAGAACGGTTATATTGTCGAAAATCATACCCTGATAAACGATAAATAGCCTCTAATAACAAATCAATTTCTAAATTTGTTTGCTTATTCAATTGTATATTTTGCTCCAATGGCTCAAAATGTTCCATCTTTATAAACTCCCTTTAGAAACTAACCATACTCTTAAAACGGATATTAATTGATCTAAATTTAATGGTTTACTAATATAATCAGATGCACCAGCTTGCAATGATTTATCACGGTCATTCTTCATAGCCTTCGCCGTCAGAGCGATAATCGGTAGATCTGTCCGCTTCATTTGTTGGCGAATAATAGTCATCGCTTCATAACCATCCATATTTGGCATCATAATATCCATAAGCACTAAATCAATCTCATGATGAGCTTGCAAAACCTCTAAACATTCCAGTCCATCTTTAGCCACTAAAATGTTCATACCCCTTGTTTCAAGGGCCGTTTTTAAGGCATAAATATTACGGTTATCATCGTCGACGATTAAAATATTTTTCCCTTGAAAAACCTCTACCTCATGTTTTAAAGCTTCCCTATTATCCTGCGCCGGCTCTTCTCTAGGTGCCTCTTCCTCCATTGTCACAGCTACCTCATTTAAAGCAGCAAGCTTATCGCAATGATCTTCTTCAACTCCATTTGGTAAGCTTGGAATCGTTAACGTAAAGCTACTACCTTGTCCCTCTTCACTTTGCAGTGTAATCCAACCACCGAGTAGTTTCGCAAACTCTTTACAAATTGAAAGACCCAGTCCCGTTCCACCATATTTTCGAACAGTAGCCCCATCTGCTTGCTGGAATGACTCAAAGATCAATTGATGCTTGTCTTTTGGAATTCCTATACCGGTATCTGAAACAGTAATTTCTAACCAATCAGCGCTAATATCTTGCATATTGCTTGTAAGCTGGCTCTGTGCAAGCTGATTAATCGCTAAAGTTACAGATCCATGTTCCGTAAACTTAAAGGCATTTGATAATAAGTTCTTTACTATTTGCTGGAATCTCTTTTCATCTGTATAGAATACATCGACAACATTATCTGCCTTTGAAATATGGAAATCTATATTTTTCTTCCTTGCGACAGGTGCAAAAGTATGCTCAATTTGAACAGGTACTTCGCTCACATTTACTTCATTAAAAATGATATCTAGCTTCCCTGCCTCCACTTTTGATAAATCTAAAATATCATTAATCAATGCAAGCAAATCCTCACCTGATGAATGGATTACCTTCGCAAATTCAGCTTCCTCATCTGTTAAGTGGTCTTGGTTATTTTCTGCGAGCATCTCTGACAAAATTAAAATGCTATTTAAAGGGGTTCTAAGTTCATGTGACATATTCGCTAAAAACTCCGATTTATAATTAGAATTAAGTATTAGCTGTTCTGCACTTTCCTCTAATTCCTGCTTCGCCTTCTCTAGCTCGCGTGATTTGGACTCTGCCTCTTTCGTTCGCTCTTCAAGCTGCTCGTTAATCATCGTCAGCTCTTCTGTCTGCATTTGTAATTCCTCAGATTGTGTTTGAAGTTCTTCTGATTGAACTTGTAACTCCTCAGTCATTGCTCTTGATTCATTCAATAATCGAACAATTTCCATACGCCCTAATACACCGTTGACGGTTAAGCCAAAGGTTTCAGTAACCTGCTTCACTAGCTCCTGCTGTAATGCATTAAATTTAGTCATTGTAGCCAACTCAACAACGGCTATGACTTCATTTTCAAAAATAACAGGAATCAATAAAATATGCTGTGGTCTTATTTCACCTAGCCCTGTTCTAATTAAACGATAATCTTGCGGAATATTATCATAAAATAACACTCTTTTTTCTAATGCACATTGACCAATTAAACCTTGTCCTACCTTAAAGCTCTCCATACCGACACGATCATCTCCGTCAGCAAAAGCAGCCTTTTTCATAAATAGTACTTGTTCCTCTGCCTCTTCCCGAACATAGAATGCTCCAAGAGATGCCTCTGTTTTCTGTGCCATTTCTGATAGGAAAGTTTCAGCCAATTTCGTAATAGCTGAAATACCTTGATATTTTGTTACGATATCAGCAATATTCGTTTGTAACCATTCTCTCTTCTCGACCGATTCCAATAATAAATTGGTCGCATCGGCGAGCTCATTAATTTCATCATTTGTCTTAACATGTATTCTTCTTTTGAAATCGCCCTTCGTAGCAGCCATTTCCTGAATTGTTTGTGTGACCTCTGTTATAGTTTTTACAATAGAACGAGAAATTCCACTTGCTATGACAATAGCAATTACAGAAACAAAAATTAAAATCCCAAATAGACCACTAGTTAATTGACTATTTTGTTTGTCTAACTGAGCAGCCTTTGCTTGTGTGTAAGTATTTTCAGTTGCACGGAATGCATCGAATAATTTGCGCATCTTCTCCATGTCTTGGCGTCCATTATCCACTTTAAAAAATTCCGTTAATGCTTTTGTATTCCCGTACTTTTTATATTGAATAGTTGGCCCACCCGTTGTTTCAATCCAATGCTCGATCGTTTCCTCTATCTCTTTTAATTTTTCCTGCTGGGTTGGTTTGTCTTTCATTTGCTGATACAGATCATTAAAATCTATTTTCCAGTTTTCCGCTCCATTATCATACGGCTCCAGATAACTAGGTTCACCCGTAATAATAAACGCTCGCTGACTTGATTCCATATCCAATATATATTTTTCAATATCATTGGTTAATGTTTTCACATTAGAGTCGTACTTAATAATAAAATTCCTTTCCTTTTGCAAAGAAGTAATTTGATTATTTAGGATGATCACTGACGCAAGTAAGCAAAGAATAATGATGATATAACCTAATGTAATCTTGGAGCGTATACCCAATTTAAATTTATTTAACATTTGGTTTTCCTACCTTTACCTTTCTTGAACTCTATTTTTGTTATAAATGTGACTAGAGTATTAACTTAAACTTTCCTATAAAGAAATTTTACAGCCTGCGCATTAATAAGTCTTAGTTTCTCACATATACATTTTATATTGAACCATTTTTAACTAAGGAGAGAATGCATGTGGACATATTCGTAAGGCCAGGAGATTCCCTTTGGCAGTTCAGTGAAGTGTTTAAAATACCTCTTCCACTCATTTTAGATTCCAATCCCAATATAAACCCTCAATTTTTAAGAGTCGGGCAACGCGTTCGTATTCCTGGATTTGTGACCATTGACTATCAAGTAAAACAAGGGGATTCTCTTTGGCAAATTGCACAAAGGTATAATCTCACACTTGTTGCCTTATTACTCGTAAACCCGGGTGTTAATCCAAGTCAATTACAAATTGGTCAGATGATTCACATACCTCAACGCATAACATGGCGCTTAATTGATGGTAAGCAAAATTATACGTACAACATCATGATGAATGATATTCAAAGGCTCGTTAACGCCTATCCATTTCTTCGCAATTCTATCATTGGTAGCTCTGTGTTAGGTAAGGAATTACCCGAGCTATTAATTGGTCATGGAGCTAAACGTGTTCACTATAATGGCTCCTTCCATGCAAATGAATGGATTACTACACCTATTATTCTAACATTTTTAAATGACTATTTGCTTGCTCTCACGAACCAAAATAATATGAATGGACTTTCTTTATTCCCTCTTTATCAGCAAACGACCCTATCCGTAGTACCAATGGTGAATCCTGATGGCGTCAATTTAGTCATACAAGGCCCCCCAAATGATGAATCATTAAAAAATCAACTCATCTCATGGAATAATGGTAGCTCTGATTTTTCTGGCTGGAAAGCAAACATCCATGGTGTTGATTTAAATGACCAGTTTCCTGCAGAATGGGAATTAGAAAGCGCCCGTAACCCGAAAACTCCTGGGCCTAGAGATTATGGCGGCGAAAGACCTTTGTCTGAGCCAGAGGCTATAGCGATGGCAGATTTGACCAAGCAGCGTGATTTTGCTAGAGTACTAGCCTTTCATACACAGGGCCGTGTTATTTATTGGGGCTTTGAAAATCTTGAACCACCTGAATCAGAGGTGCTTGTGAATGAGTTTAGTCGAGTGAGTGGCTATGAACCCATACAATCTGCTGGGAGCTATGCAGGCTATAAAGATTGGTTTATCCAAGATTGGCGTAGGCCAGGTTTTACCGTTGAATTAGGAAGTGGCACAAACCCTCTACCGATAAGTCAATTTGATGATATTTATGAGGAAGCTAAGGGAATTTTTCTTGCAGGATTATATATGTAGAGCACTATGATCGATTACTCCATTCGCTAAGCAGCGAATGGAGTTCTTTTTTCGTGCTCTAAAAAAAAGAAAATAAATTACTTTGACAGGCAGAGTAATGTTTGCTAATATTACTCTGACAGATAGAGCAATAAAATGAAGTAGGTGACTTATGGTTCGCAGTGATATTATCCGAGGACACTTGGATTCGATTATTTTACGGCTCATTTCAGAAAAAGACCGCTATGGCTATGAAATTTCTCAGGAAATAAGTCTCCGTACAAATAATCGATTTCAGATTAAAGAAGCAACTTTGTATGCTGTTTTTCAACGTCTTGAGAAAAAAGAAATTATTGAAGCCTATTATGGAGATGTTTCACATGGTGGCAAAAGAAAGTATTACCGCATTACCTCATTAGGAAAGGCGTATTTAAATGAGTTAGTGAAAGAATGGTCGGAAGTAAAAGAAATTATTGATTTATTTATGGAGGGCGTCGAATGAAGAGAATAAAAAACCATATTGATGAGCTGTTTAAGGATATTCCTCACAACAATGAAACGGAAATGGTTAAACAAGAAATTATTGAAAATCTTGAAGAGAAAGTATTTTATTTGATGGATCAAGGAAAGGAACAAGAGGATGCCATCAATAAAGCAATTGTAGAGTTTGGAGACATAGAAGATTTAAAAAAGGAACTGGGCGTTAAGGTGCCAGCTAAGAAAAATATGGCTAAATTAAATTTAGAATTCTCACTTTGGGGTAGTGGCTTAATTATTGCATTCTTTATATTTATTAATCTTTATTACACACCACAAACAATTTGGGCAATATATCCAATATTTGCCATTATTTGGTGGCCATTGTCTATGTACTTTGTATGGTCTCGTAAGAGGTGGGGTGAATAAATATGAAGAATTTTATTAACTTCTCACTAGCTGGAAGCATCATGACAATGATTTTTTTAGGTATCGTCAATTTCACGACATCGCCCCAAACAATGTGGTTTATCTATCCTTGCTTACTGCTATTGCTTTGGCCAATTACGATCATCTGTATGTATAAAAGAATGTATAAACAATACTCAATTATTTGTAGTACGATGATTATCGCGTTTCTTATTATAGAAAACTATATTTACACACCAGATCATCTATGGTTCATTTACGCCATTTACCCTATTCTCTGGTGGCCAATTCTGATGTACTTAGATGAAAAAGCAAAAACGCTAAAAATCGCACTGATCGGCTGTGCTTCTACGATTATTTATTATGCTTTAGTAAACATCATTTTATCACCTCAATACCCTTGGGCAATCTATCCTGCATTTTTAGTTATGTGGTGGCCCCTAGCTTTATACCATGCTCAACGAAAAACATTTGTAGCTTTTTCCGTCACTGCTACATTATTAATAAGTATCTTTTTTATCATCGTCAATATTGTTTCTTCCCCAGGAGTTATATGGGCATTCTACCCTATTTTTGTTACCCTTTGGTGGCCTCTGAGTATGTATTTTTATGTGTATAAAAGAAGAATGTATCAAGGGACATTCGAGAAACGCATGTAAGAAAGGAATACGATGAAGACATATAGTCATTTTATTAAATATTTTGTTATAGTCATTGTACTTTTACTCGTATTGATGCTTCTCTTCCCAACGTGGACTTCCTCCATAAAAGGCTCTAACAGCATTAGCGTTTTAGAGCAAGTCGAAATAAATGGCACTGGTCATGAAATGATGATCCGTGGTCATGACAAAGAAAACCCTGTCATTATTTTTGTTCATGGCGGACCTGGTTGCTCTGAAATACCCTATGCAGAAAAATATCAAGATTTACTAGAAACTGAGTTTACTGTGGTCCATTATGATCAGCGAGCTAGTGGGAAGTCCTATCATTTTTTCGAGGACTATTCTAATCTCTCTTCAGATTTGCTTGTGGAGGATTTATTAGCACTGACAGATTATATAGCCAAACGACTAGACAAAGAAAAAGTCATCTTAATTGGTCATTCCTATGGCACATATATTGCTACACAAGCAGCCGCTAACGCCCCTGAAAAATATGAAGCTTATATTGGGATAGGACAAATGAGCAATACAATCGAAAGTGAGATCGATAGTTTAAATTTCACTATCCATCAGGCGCAACTGCAAGGTAACAAAGAAGATGTTTTACATTTACAACAGTTAGCTGATGAAATTAAGACTGGTGCAAAGTTTACACCTCGAAATTACGTCAATAAATATGGTGGTGCTACTCAATTAATAGCTAATCCTGATGGCAATATGCTAGGGATGCTGTTCAGCAAAGAATATAATTTATTAGATATTATCCGTTATAACTATGGCTTATCCTTGTCTCAAGGAGCTTTATTAAAAGAGGTCATGCAGCACCCCCTACCAGCAAAGGTCCAAAAACTTGATTTACCCTTCTATTTTTTAATGGGCAACTATGATTATTAAACATCCTCACAAGCAGCCAAAAATTACTTCGACCAAATTAGCGCAGAGAAAAAAGAATTTATAGCTTACGAGCAATCTGCACACTATCCACAATTCGAAGAAAAGGAAAAATTCTTTGAATGGATGCACGCAACTTTTAAACAATAAATGCTTATTTCTTTAGAGGTATTGTATTCTTGGAAAGATATATTCACTTGCTATATAATTCAATTATTAAATATTTTAACGGACGTGATTAAATGGCTGACAGTCTACTTAATGTAGAAATCATTATGAAAGAAATGCTAGAAATACAACAAAAATCGAAAATGTTTGTAGACCTTTTATCTGAAGGAGAAGCGTTATCGCAAAACCAACTCATCCTACTTCTACAACTTAAAATAAATAACGGTATGAAAGCGACAGAAATTGCAGATTTCTTTAGTGTGACACCTGGAGCTGTTACCTCTATGTGCGATAAACTGGAAAAACTAGCGCTCATACAACGGATAAGAGAAAATAATGATCGTCGTGTAGTCAAAATGGTTTTAACAAGTACTGGTGATGAAAAGGTCCAAGAAATCTTTTTAAAATTTTCCCAAGACAAACTAATAGACATGGCAACTATTTTAAGCGAAGTAAACAAGCTCATGAATAAAATTTTTTAGGATTTCAATAAACTTGAAATCCTTTTTTTATTGGTTGGTTCTTGACAAATGGAAGTTGCATATAATTTAATTAATATATATTTTAATGATTAAAATATATA
>NZ_JSZM01000054.1:0-317 GCF_000801965.1 Lysinibacillus sp. A1 | reverse complement strand
TCAAGATACTACGCGATTAAACGTAGTGGGTTCCCCCATTCGGAAATCTCCGGATCAAAGCTCACTTACAGCTCCCCGAAGCATATCGGTGTTAGTGCCGTCCTTCTTCGGCTCCTAGTGCCAAGGCATTCGCCGTGCGCCCTTAATAACTTAACCTATCAGCTTCCAATACACATCACATTTCGTTGTCAGCTTCACTCGTTCAATCAGTCACGTACTAAAGTACGCTCCATCATTTACTCGATTGCTTCCTAGAACTGTTCGTGTCTTGAAACCTTTTAATGTTATTAAGCCTATAAAAAAACTTAAAAAAATAA
>NZ_JSZM01000053.1:0-2721 GCF_000801965.1 Lysinibacillus sp. A1 | reverse complement strand
ATACGCTCCAAGTAGGATTAGATCTTGTAGGGTTAATCCCAGGTGTCGG
Source organism: Lysinibacillus sp. A1 (assembly GCF_000801965.1). Lineage (NCBI taxonomy): Bacteria > Bacillati > Bacillota > Bacilli > Caryophanales > Bacillaceae > Lysinibacillus > Lysinibacillus sp. A1. The sequence goes on along the minus strand of NZ_JSZM01000053.1, from coordinate 2,672 downwards.
TGAAATAGCGGATGGCGTGAATGGCGTTATTTATCTGGCCAGAGGTGACAAAGTCAATGCGGCCCTTTCCTTTGGCGCGATGATTCCGTTTGTGGGCTGGGCGTCGACAGGTGGAAAATTTGTGAAAAAAGGTGCCGGGGTAGTTAAGAGTGTCACTGAAGGTGTTCAAAAAGCGCTGAAAGGTCCAGTAGGAAGTGTAGTAGACCAAGTCAAAAAGCAAGTAGTGAACGTGAAAACCCAGATACAATCCAAAGTAGCCGAAGTCAAACAGCAACTGCGTCAGATGCTACAATCACAGCAGGATGAATTTTCATTAGCAGGTGTAGACAGAAGATACATAGAGGATACAGGAACAGTTGGAAGAAACACACCAACTCCAAGTCCGAAGCCGTCTAATACCCAACAATCACAAAATGGCTCGAATAAAAAGCCTGTTGAGGATAAGGGTACGGTAAAAGATGTTACTTTTAAAAAGGGTTATGATACACATTTAATAGAGGTAGAAGGTATTGTTAGAAAGAAAAATAAAGGAGTTGTCGGTGGACATAATTTGGAAGAATTTGAAAAGGCATTTATTGAAAAGGGGTGGGATTTACAAGATTGTATTATATCTAAAAAGCAGCACTCTAAAATTGAAGGAATTTATGAAATTGAATACGGATTACCTGCGGTAGATAGAGAATTAAATATTATCCCTGGTGAACTAAAAAAAGTTAGCACTCCAAAGACTGTATATGATCCAAAAATAATTTCAAATGAACAAATGTTAAAGTGGGGTGAAGAAGCGATGAAGAATGGGGAAGTAGTTGGGAGGAAGATTACTGGTACTTCTCAAAACGGTTTGAAGTTTCAAGGGTATATTGATGAAGCAACAGGAGAAGTTACAAATTTTTTCCCAATTTTAAACTGATTAATAGTTTGGAGAGTGAGACAATGGAAGATAAAAACAAGGAACTAGTCAATTACTTCTTTCAGATTATGGGAGACGAAAGATTTTTGACTGTGTTAGAAAAGTATGCAAATGGAGAAGGATATGGGATTGAACATGTGTGGTGTGTTTTTGCAGACGACTATGAAGAATGGGAAGAAGATTACTTCGGCGATGAAGGGATAGCTTTTTATTTCGATTATCCTGCAGTAGAAGAAGACGAGGAAGTAGTATTAGACTATGAAACTTTATATATATATTTAAGAGAAATTGCAGATAGCTACCTAGTAAAACACCCAGAAAATGAGTTAGAGATAGGTGATTACATGAAGAAAATTAAAGAGAGATATAAGATAGAGCAATAGAAGAAAAATGTGTTTCAGAAGAGTTAGACTTTTCTTTAACATTATAAAACATTCTTAAATAAGTTGTATAAATATAGTTAAAAAGACTCGCAAAACTTGAAAATATTATTCAAGTTAGAAAATTTATAAACTTAAAGCACCTGATTGTCTATAATAGGCGACAGGTGCTTTTATGCATGTTTAAGTACGTAAATTGAAAAGATTACGATTATTAGTGTACTAAGTGTTAAATTTTATACAAGTACTAGCATACAAGGGGAAGAACGGTTGATGGAAATAGAGGTTTCGATAGATAAGAATAGGAGAAAACATGAAAAAATAAAACTATACATGGAACATCAGTGCCTACCAATGATGGAATTACGTTGGGGCGAAAGCAAGATAATTATTTTAGAGTTTATTACCTTGACTAGATTTATGCCTTTCAAGGTTTTTTCTTAACTAAAAGAAGTTTGTGGTTAAAAAATAATCTGACATTTGATTCAAAACTCATGAAGGCTGGACCATCAAGGAGTATTATGTAAACAGTGGTCTAGGAAGAAAAGTGTGAGAATTAGGTGAGATGACATTTTACATGCAGGAGATAATTTTGTATGGAATAGTGACTAAATAAACGATACTGACAAAGCTCGTGGCGATAAACAAGGATATAAATAGTTTTTTAATTGTGTACAGTTAAAGATATCCTTGAATTTGAATTAATAACCCATGAAGGCTAGACCATCAAGGAGTGCTATTTTAACGCTAATGTAATAAGAGCAAGAATAGGCGAGATGCCATTTTACTTACAAGGGACCACTTATGGATGTCATATGGACGAAAAACCCGAGATTAAACAAACTAAAGGGTTTAAACGTTACACTTGCCAAGTAGTATAAAAGATGTCATACTGTCGATATAAAAATAACTTATAAAACTTTCAAATATATTAATAAACTTAGAAAATTTATACACTTAAAGCACTTAATTGTCTATAACAGGCGACAAGTGCTTTTTACATATTTAAATAGGTAAATTGAAAAGATTATTTAATTAGTGTACTAAGGGTTAAATTCTTTATAAGTGGGAAGAACATGCTATGGAAATAGAGGTTTCTATAGAGTGAAAATGAAGATTTATATTGGAACATATAGCTATGAACTACACATGCGGAAAAGTGACGATGTATATATTCATCTATATTATAAAACTTTAGAGAAACAGAAGGTCACTTACATACCTTAAGGATTGAGACAAGGCCAGAGCATTAGGCAAAGCCGTAGTAAGTACTGTAACACCTAAAAATATGTTAGATACGCTCCAAGTAGGACTAAATCTTGTAGGGTTAATACCAGTTGTCGGTGAAATAGCCGACGGCGTGAATGGCATTATTTATCTGG
>NZ_JSZM01000052.1:0-669 GCF_000801965.1 Lysinibacillus sp. A1 | reverse complement strand
TTATGGCGCGCCCGACAGGAGTCGAACCCATAACCTTCTGATCCGTAGTCAGACGCTCTATCCAATTGAGCTACGGGCGCATATAAAATGGTGCCGAGGACCGGAATCGAACCGGTACGGTAGTCACCTACCGCAGGATTTTAAGTCCTGTGCGTCTGCCAGTTCCGCCACCCCGGCACATTTGGAGCGGAAGACGAGGTTCGAACTCGCGACCCCCACCTTGGCAAGGTGGTGTTCTACCACTGAACTACTTCCGCATGTGCATAAGTTTTTTTATCTGGCATATTGAAAAATGGTGCGGGTGAAGGGAGTCGAACCCCCACGCCTTGCGGCGCTAGATCCTAAGTCTAGTGCGTCTGCCAATTCCGCCACACCCGCTTAATATGGTTGGTACTTATAAATGGTGAGCCATGAAGGACTCGAACCTTCGACCCTCTGATTAAAAGTCAGATGCTCTACCAACTGAGCTAATGGCTCGTCTAAAATGGTGCCGGCTATAGGAATCGAACCCACGACCTACTGATTACAAGTCAGTTGCTCTACCTGCTGAGCTAAACCGGCAAATGGTGGAGGATGACGGGCTCGAACCGCCGACCCTCTGCTTGTAAGGCAGATGCTCTCCCAGCTGAGCTAATCCTCCTGGGTATTATGCCTAGCGACGTCCTACTC
>NZ_JSZM01000051.1:0-2592 GCF_000801965.1 Lysinibacillus sp. A1 | reverse complement strand
ATATGTGTATAAGAGACAGGCTTAATACATTTTTTTATTTCCACTGTCTACTTGACGGGGTGCAGTTCAAATTTGGCTTTGCTGGTCATTTCTATTAGGCTAGCTACAATATTTGTAACTTGTGCTACTTAGATTATTATTTTGTTTCATCCTCTACTAGCCAAGCTGCTGTTTAGGTCGAAACCTTTAAACGTACGAGCTTTAGAAAAAAACGGATACAAATACACCTTCTGTACACACTAATTCCAGGAGGTGATTTTAATGGCGAACAACAATCAAAACTTTAACTCAAACACTCCAAATGCCATGAGCCAGGAATTTGGAAATGAAACGGATGTAAATCAAATTAAACAACAAATCCAACAAGCTGAAGCTAAGAAAATGCAAGCTTCTGGTTCAACGAATTCGATGAGTCAAGAGTTTGGAAATGAGACGGATGTTAATGAAATCAGACAGCAAATTCAACAAGCTGAAACTAACAAAAAATTTGCGTCTGGTCGATTTTCAAACGAAAACAATACAAAGTAAATTTACTTATCATCCACAACCGGCAGCCTTTGCCGGTTGTATTTATATTCTTTTTTATAAAGGCCTCCCTCAAAGTTAAAATGAAAACTGAAGAGATGTCAGAGTGGCTTTTGTTTTATTATGACAAGTTCATTTCTTCTTAGATCCTTTATTTTAGAACAACATGTCCTAGTTGAAATGATTAAAAAGTAATAAGTAACATTACATTACATACATTAATATTGGTGCCTCGCACGCACTTTTTATAGGCTGTGGCGTTTATTAAAGCCGCAGCTTTTTTATTTTTGTAAGACGAAGAACTAGCTAATCCAAATATGCAAAGCAACAAGCAAAACCTGTTAACGGTACATATTAATAATTATTTTTATAGAATAAAAATAGGAAATTGTCCCAAGTTAAAGCGTGATCTTGCTCTGTTAGAAACGCTTGTTACGGATTTACCAGATAAACGGAATTAACTTTTTTGTTTTCAGTTTATATACTGTAAATTGTTCTCCATACTTGCTCTGTAGATAATCGTCGGATTTAGGAATATATCCAAATACAAATACTAAAATTAGACCAAGTGGTATAAGTAAACTATAAATATTGTTAGAGATGAGCGCTAATCCTAATACCCAGAGGCAATCCCCTAGATAATTAATATGAATTGCATATTTAAATAATCCGCCTGTATATAGCTTTCCTTGATTAGCAGGATTGTCTTTAAAAGGCTTTCTTAATAACTCTGAAACGGTGTTTAGCATACTTCCTCCTACAAAAAATACCCAACCTAAAATAAGGATTACTACATTTGGATCTTGATTACTAGTAATCATTAAGATTGGGAAGCCTAAATAATAGATCCCAAAAGCCAAACTGTTCATGATAGCTTCTTGCCATGCTATGCCTCTAGTCAACCATATAAACATCATAGCCGTTAATCGTAAAGCTGTAATAACTAAAGCAATAAAAAGCCCTAGTGCAATGCCTGAGTTGTCATAAGTGATGAAAAGTAAATAATATGCAATGACTAGATAGATCATTTCAGCAACTACAATCAAGATTTTTTCTTTTATCGTTGGCCGATTAATGCCATACATTGTATTACACTCCTTCAACTATTTATTGGATAGGAAAATATACTTCTACAATATTTTTTTCCTCCGAAGTACTATATGGATTCGTATGATAAACTTCAAACGGCGCTCCATTCAGATTATAGTGATTATCGTTAACCCACATATGTAGCTTTGTATGAATAGACGGTAATTCATCATAAGAACCAGTAAGCGTTGCCATTGCGCAAAGACCAGGGTTAAACACTTTTGTTTCATGTGTGGCCTCTGCCAAGGGAATGGCTATTTCTACATCATATTTTTCTGGTACATATTCTGCGCTATGAAAAATGGCAAGTGGTTTCGCAATAGGTGCTAAATTTGCAAACAAAGCTCTACTCAATAATTCATTAAAGTGTAATAGAAAATCAGCGGTATTCACTTGTTTTCGTTGAGATAATATATGAAAGGTCAAGTGATTCATAAGCTTAATCTCTATTTTATCTAAGTAACTCATGATATGTTCGGCTTTATTTAAACGTTGAATATCAAGCTCTAATTTTTTTAATAGCGAACAATGATCAGTTATATATTTTGTTAATTTTTCTTGCTTGGTTTGCATTTTAGCGTTTAAAAAGTCCCTATCATCCAAATTTGCTAAAATAACCTTGATTTCTTCAAGCGAAAATAAATAGTTTTTTAATCGCGTAATCAATAGAGCCGTTTTTAATTGGGAAAGATGATAGTAACGATAGTTATTTTGCCTGTCTACGGAAGCAGGCTTTAAAAGTTCAATTTCATCATAGTATCGAAGTGTCTTCAACGTAAGATGTGATATTTTCGAGAATTCACCAATTGAAAGCATAATCATCACCTCCTTTAATAAATTACTTTAAATATAATGTTTCCTGTAAGGGGAAGGTCAATAAATATAGCTATATTTTATTACTTTCGTAGCTAGCCTTCGATTATTTTTTTACTGGCTGCTGCGTGAGCTTCAAAAAAATGAGGCTGGGACAAAACTAGC
>NZ_JSZM01000050.1:0-3771 GCF_000801965.1 Lysinibacillus sp. A1 | reverse complement strand
TAGACTATTTTTTTGCATTTTTAGTAATGTGTAATGGTAAAATGAAAAGAAAAAGGTAGTGATGGTGTGGAACAAAAGCAAATGTTACAGCTCATTGCAAAAGATGTAGCGGTTAAACCAGGGCAAGTTGATGCTGTTATTAAATTATTAGAAGAAGGAAATACAGTTCCGTTTATTGCGCGTTATCGAAAAGAAGTAACGGGATCTCTGGATGAGGTGCAAATTAAAGCTGTAGAGGATCGTTATCATTACATACAGCAGCTCGAACAACGGAAAGAAGAAGTTATTCGATTAATCCATGAGCAAGATAAGCTTACACCAGAATTAGAAAAATCGATTCTTTCAGCAACAGTACTTCAGCGTGTAGAGGATTTATATAGACCTTACAAGCAAAAGCGTCGTACTAAGGCCACTATTGCAAAAGAAAAGGGCTTAGAACCACTGGCAGATCTTTTAGTAGCTTTTAGTCATGATCCACTGGAGCAACTAGCTATTAAATTCGTCGATAATGATCAAGTAGCTAATGCTGAAGACGCGCTAGCAGGAGCGAGAGATATTTTAGCAGAACGCTTTGCTGATGATGCTGCTATTCGTGAGAAAATTCGTACGTATTCATTGAAAGATGGCGTACTTGTAACGAGTGTGAAAAATGCAGAAATAGATGAGAAAAATGTATTTGAAATGTACTACGAGTATGAGGAGCCTGTAAATCGAATTGTTCCGCATCGTATTTTAGCGATAAATCGTGGGGAAAAAGAAGATGTATTAAAAGTTTCGATACATGTTCCAGTGGATCGCGTATTGATGATCATGTGGAAAGAATGGATACCAGCAACGGGAACATCTCCTGCTATTGCTGAAGTGAAGCTTGCTATCGAAGATTCGTACAAGCGTTTAATTCAACCTTCTATAGAAAGAGAAATACGTAATGAGCTTACTGAAAAAGCAGAAACACAGGCTATTCATATTTTCTCTGCAAACTTACGTAATCTACTATTACAACCACCTATGAAAGGCAAATATGTCTTGGGCGTTGACCCAGCTTATCGTACCGGCTGTAAATTAGCAGTTGTCGATGAAACAGGGAAAATGCTAGAGGTTACAGCTATCTATCCACATCCACCTAAACCAGATGTGGCAAAATCGAAAGCTGTTGTAAAAGCAATCTTAGCAAAATACCCAATAAGTATAATTGCTATTGGTAATGGGACAGCCTCCCGTGAAACTGAACAATTCATTGTTGATGTATTAAACGAGTTAACTACGGACGTAGCCTACGTTATTGTTAATGAAGCGGGAGCATCTGTGTACTCAGCATCGGATATTGCTCGGGCTGAATTCCCTGATTTACAGGTTGAGCAACGAAGTGCCGTGTCTATTGCCCGACGCTTACAAGATCCTTTATCAGAGCTAGTGAAGATTGAACCAAAAGCAGTTGGAGTGGGGCAGTATCAGCATGATGTTTCTCAAAAGAAATTAAATGAATCATTAACATTTATAGTAGAAACAGCAGTTAACCAAGTGGGAGTTGATGTAAACACGGCCTCTTCATCACTTTTACAATACGTTTCTGGGTTATCTAAAACAGTTGCAGAAAATATCGTGAAGGTTCGAGAAGAGAATGGTCAATTCACTACCCGTGTACAGTTAAAGAAAATTCCAAGATTGGGTGCGAAAACTTATGAACAAGCCATTGGTTTCTTACGTATCTCTGAGGCGAAAAATCCATTTGATGCTACGGGCATCCACCCTGAAAGCTATCATCTTGCAGAACAGATTTTAGCAGAGGCAAAGATCGATAAAAAAGAACTTGGAACGAAAAAGGCGGAAGAAGCTATTGCTGCTTTGGATATTCAACAATTAAGTGGAGTACTAGAGATTGGTGTTGTAACGATTCAAGATATTGTAGATACTTTGATGAAGCCAAGCCGTGATCCACGTGATGCGTTCCCACAGCCATTGCTGAAAACAGATGTATTGAAAATGGAAGATTTAAAAGTTGGTATGGAGCTACAGGGAACTGTGCGAAATGTAGTAGACTTTGGAGCTTTTGTTGATATTGGTGTGAAGCAAGATGGACTTGTGCACATTTCAAAACTTCAAAATAAACGCATTAAACATCCATTAGAAGTTGTGGCGTTAGGAGATATTGTAACCGTTTGGGTAGAACAGATTGATGTTAGTAAAGGGCGGATTTCTTTAACAATGCTCCCTCCTAAAAATCAATTAATAGATTAAGTAATAAATTTTTACCACGCTGTGCATACTACACAGTGTGGTATTCTTGTTGTTGGAGGTGATCAAGTTGGACAATGAGGAACTACAACAGCTTGTATGTCGAATTTCTTTGGAAAGTTTTCAAAAACCATTTATACACCAAGCTTATTTTAATGGAAGATTACGTTCAACGGGCGGACGATATCTTTTACAAACGCACAATATTGAGATCAATCCAAAAGCTTTTGAATTATATGGTATTAAGGAAATTCAAGGCATTATACTTCATGAACTGTGTCATTACCATTTACATATTGAAGGTAAGGGGTATCAGCATCGGGATAAAGAATTCAGGGAACTATTAAATAAAGTAAAGGCACCTCGTTTCTGTTCGGCGTTACATACTTCTAAATCATCTATAAAAAAACAACGACGCTACACCTATACATGTACTAATTGCCAGCAATTATATGTAAGAAAAATTAAAATGAATGTTGAAAAGTACTGTTGTAGCAAGTGTTTGGGCAGGCTTAAATTATTAGAGTAAAAAAATATTAAAAAAAGATTGACGTATTGTTGAGTTATCCCTATAATAGTAAAAGTCGACAAGATAACGACGACAACATAACATTCATTATTCCGAAGTAGCTCAGTTGGTAGTAGCACCTGACTGTTAATCAGGTTGTCGCAGGTTCGAGTCCTGCCTTCGGAGCCATGGCCCCTTGGTCAAGTGGTTAAGACACCGCCCTTTCACGGCGGTAACACGGGTTCGAATCCCGTAGGGGTCATTTTCATAATTTACTTTGCTAATAATATTGGTCCCGTGGTGTAGCGGTTAACATGCCTGCCTGTCACGCAGGAGATCGCCGGTTCGATCCCGGTCGGGACCGCCACTTATTGGGGTATAGCCAAGCGGTAAGGCAACGGATTTTGATTCCGTCATGCCTAGGTTCGAATCCTAGTACCCCAGCCATTCATTTCTTAATTTGAGCCATTAGCTCAGTTGGTAGAGCATCTGACTTTTAATCAGAGGGTCGAAGGTTCGAGTCCTTCATGGCTCATCTCTTTTAAGAAAAAGGTTGACTTTCTATTGATGTATAGTATGATAAGAAAGTTACTAATTGAATGCGGTCGTGGCGGAACGGCAGACGCGCTAGGTTGAGGGCCTAGTGGGGGCAACCCCGTGGAGGTTCAAGTCCTCTCGGCCGCACCAAAGTCAATTGCAAAGTTAATTAATTCATATGCGCCCGTAGCTCAATTGGATAGAGCGTCTGACTACGGATCAGAAGGTTGTGGGTTCGACTCCTGCCGGGCGCGCCATATTTTTTAAAAATAATGCGGGTGTAGTTTAATGGTAAAACCTCAGCCTTCCAAGCTGATGTCGTGAGTTCGATTCTCATCACCCGCTCCAAAAAAAGTATTGACAACCTCTTGGTTGTTTGATAAGATTAAACAGTTGTCTGTTTCGACAACGCTATGAACCTTGAAAACTGAACAAGCAAAACGTAATCAATAAATTTTTTAGTAGCTAGCTTAGCTAGTGAACGAAACAAA
>NZ_JSZM01000005.1:0-135887 GCF_000801965.1 Lysinibacillus sp. A1 | reverse complement strand
TGCAACTTACAAATACAGGTGTTAATATACTATCCTCGATTGTATATACACCGTCTATATTCCAAAGAACAATTGATGCAATGAGCTCGGGTCAACTAAATCCACAAGGTATTATTACAAGCCAAATTGAACTAGATGAAATTGTGGACAGAGGATTTAAAACTTTAACAAGCGACAAAACGCAATCTAAAATTTTAGTTGCAATTAGCGGAGAAAACTAATAGATTCATCTATTTCTAATTTTTAAATAGGAGCATATAGGAGCATGGCTAATGACAGCCATGCTCCTTTCGTATATTTTTTGCATGAAGCCACCAGTTCTTCACTAGATATTTCCACTTCTCCGCTCACACAAACTACAAGGTAATTGCACCTCCAATAAATGCGCTCCGTACAAAGCAGTAGGGATAATTTCATTTCATTACCATAGGTTTTTCTTCTTCTTCATTAAAAAGCGTTGTTTTGGACAAGAATTGACATTTATACAAAGAAATCGTTGCGTTTTTTCCATTGTTTCACCCTTTCACACAAATTATAATAATGTTGTAAATGATAATCATTTTCAATTAAAGACCGAAAGGAGCAACAAGTGTGACAAAACAACATGGAAAGAAAATTATACGATGGGTAGGGGGGTTCCTCCTGTTGTTAATCATATCAGCATGCAGTACTTCAAATGCTAATAGCAATATGGCTGATGAACAGAAAGAGGAAGGTGAGAAAACAGTACAATATACAACGATTACTGGTGAACAAGTAGAAATACCTGCGGATCCAAAACGAGTGGTTTATATTGGTCAGACAATTGGTGATTTCTTGGCAATGGATATTCCAGTTGTTGGTAATAATCTTCCGAAAGAGCCTGCTAGTTACTATGAAGGTAAACTCGAAGGAATCGTTGATATTGGAAATCCTGCTGATTTAGAGACGATTCTTACCTTAAAACCCGATCTAATTATTAATGGCTATTACAAGGCAGATCCAAACCTGAATGAAGAATTGGCAAAAATAGCTACTACGATTCCCTTCAATCCAGCTCTTCCTTATACAGAACGTGTAAAGGAAATGGGGAATATCTTGGGCAAGCAGGAAGAAGTAGCTCAAGTAATTGCTAAATTTGAAACACGTTTTAAAGAAATGTTTGAAAAGTTTCAATTAGCAGAAGGGGAGACTGCAACAGTTTTCTATCAGTTAGGTAAAACGCTTTATGTTATGGGCGATCGTAGCCTTGGTGCTATTATTTATGGAGAAAATGGCTTTGCTGTCCCTCCAGCAGTACAGAAGAATATTATTGATGTAGAAGGCGTGTCTTTCGTTACGGTTTCAGAAGAGGTGCTTTCTCAGTTTGCTGGTGATCATTTGTTTGTAATTGTACAAGAGGATGATGAAAGTGAATCAGAAGCTGACCGGTTACTACAAAGCCCAATATGGGGAACATTGCCTGCAGTCCAAAAGGGAAATGTTTATGTGATTGCTAATGAATGGAATACAGATGAATTGCTAGCTTTGGAGCAATTATATAAAATGCTACCAGAATGGATGCACAAACAGTAAAATTTGTATCTATCGAATCAATTATTATCCGCTAGTTTTCTAAAATAAAGCATCCTCGGTCAATAGTTGATAGTGAATCATTCTGTGTTATAATAACGATAATGATAATCATTTTCAATTGTTGGAGAGTTGCTTATGAATTTTGCATGCCTATATACTAGGCTACAACACTATGATAGTTTTCAAGTTAATCAGCAGACGGCAGCGATGAGCTATGTAAAGAGGAATGGCAATGAAACGAATTTGTGTACATTATTAATAGCATGTAGTCATGGCATACGCCTCTATGTAGACAAAATTGCAATCGATCTAAGACAAGGGAGCTGCATTCTCGTTTTACCAGCCCAACGCTACACTGTGGAATCAAGTACTGGAGAGGCACAGCTTGCACGTTTTACTTTCGAAACCTTTGAAGTAAAAGGAAGGGCTTTACATCCGATTGCTCATCCACCCTTACTTTGTGGTTATCCTTATAGGCTATTATATTCTCAAGTTAAGCAAGTACTAGGGAATGAAATATGGGTGAAGAATCAATTTTGCTCCTCTCTAACCTCATCAGAAATGGCTATGATGCAAGGTAGACTTCAACTGATTCTAGGGATGATGGCCCAGTTAGATCAACAAGCTGTCGATTTACAGAGCGAAGAAAAGACAAAAATGATTCAACGTACTATCCAATATATAGAACAACATTATGATGAAGATTTAACGGTAGAACAGCTAGCAAATATGGCTGGCATTGTCAGGTGGAAATATAGTCAACAGTTTAAAATTTTGACAGGCAAAAAACCAACTGATTATCTAGTCCATCTACGAATAGACCAGGCAAAAAAACTTCTATGTAATTCCACAGAGCCATTGAACAAAATAGCTCGACAAATAGGATTTAAGGATGAATATTATTTCAGTAGATGTTTTCATAAATTAACTGGCAACACTCCACGTGAATATGCGAATATCCATCTACATACGCAGCAAAGAACAGTTATCGATTCACTTGGTAGAAGGATTCTTGTTCCTCAAGATACCACAAGAATTGTGACAGATGGCAAACATACACTGGGCGAATTATTAGTACTAGGTATATCTCCCATAGGAGCGGCTATCTCTATTATGAAAGAAAACGTAATTTATCATAATAAGCTACGCAATATTCAGAGTATCGGGTATTGGGCCGATCCAGATAAAATAGCACAGCTACAGCCTGAATTTATATTACTTAGCTATTATCCAAAAGATTTACAGGAACTAAATGCGCTTGCTCCAACGGTTGTACTGGACAAAAAGTTTAGATTATTTGAGCGGTTACGGTATATCGCCAAACTTTTTGAACGCACTAAGGCAGCGGAGAAATGGATTACTACATATGAAGACAAAGTAAGATTGGTACGTAGACAATTAGCAGATGCCTATGTAGCTGGAGAAACAGCTACAGTTTATCTCAAGTTAGGTGAAAAACTTTATATTATGGGCATGAATGGATTGGCGAGCTCTTTATATGAATCACTGGGCTTTCGTCCCTCAAAAAAAGTGATGCACCTCATCGAGCAAGGGGAGGCATGGCTAGAAATTCAGCACCATCAAATAAGCCACTATGCTGGAGATCGTAATTTTGTCTTAACTTCTCGTAAGGAATTGCATACTGTCTCTCACTGTCCATATATTTCGGCTTTAGCCGAGTTAAGTCCCGGTAAGACTCATTTTTTAGATGCTATATGGAATTATGATGATCCAATTACTCGCGGACGGTTACTAGAGGAACTACCATATATTTTAAAAAAGAAGATAGTATGAATCTGGGTTAGTCCCAGCATTCAAAGGCTTGAAGTCATATAACTATTTATTATTTAGCTATCGAGGAGCTCCCACGATAGCTCTTGTTATTTTTCTCCATCATAACTTTATGATGGAGTTGATTGGAACGAAGAGGCGCGATTTTTGCATTCCTCCTTCACCCACTAACGGGCGTTTGTTTTAACGGTAGCCATATGCAAAAAAGGTGAGGGTGCCATATTATTTAATAGCACCTTTATCCTTTATGAAAACATTTATATTCATTTTTTCAATAGAATTTTCAGTAATGGTATTTAATTTATCGACAGTCCATGATTGGGGTCTGAAACGATAAGCCTTTTCTGAAAGATTGAAAATATCGGAGTCTATTTCCAACCCTTTCATAAATGTACTTTGAAACTGTGATGAAATAATTTTTTTGACATCCTTTTCAATGGTTTTTATTCCGATGTTTTTTGGGTTCTCTCTAATTGAAGCTTTTACATCTAAATTTAAAATGTATTTAGGAATGGTGTCACCGACAATTTCTATATCATAATCTAAATTGTCAATAAACATGGAAACAGATTGATCCTTTATTGATAATTTCATGTTATTAAAATCCTTATTAAACCAATCTAGCCCTGAAAGTTCTTCTTCCTTTATCCAACCATTGAATTTTTGTTGTGAAAGAAAATAAGCACCACTTATTTTTAATATATTTTTAGATTTATTATCCTCCATCCAATAATCTTCACTAATTTTTATTGTAGGAACCATAATTGATCCAACTGGTTCATAATATCTTTTAATCATGTCTTGTACAGTACTGGTTGAGATGAATGAATTAAAGAATAATTGTTCATTTGGATCATAAGGAAATGTTAATATAGGCGGTTTATAAAAGAGACCATGTACATTCATTATCTCTTTAATATCATCTTCATATCCATAAGCTAACGTATTGTAACGTAGATAATAATCCCTACTAAAAAAATCAAAAAATTCATCCAGATGACCGTCCAATATATTTTTGGAAATAAAGAAAGTTTGTATATGTCCATAATACAAAGGGTTAACAGAATTCTTTTCTATATCATCGATTGCTCCCTGAATGGTTTCACCTTCTCCATGTCCAACAACAATTGGAGCTGGCTCAGATGCAATGCTAGGATCTGAGCCAGCAACATTCGTAAATCCGAAAGCTTGAAAATATAAATGATACATATCATTAGAATAATCAATACCAAGAGCGGTAATATAAACTTCACTTTGTATTTCCTTCGTACCTAAACAGCCGCCTAGAATAAATAATAAAGGAAAAATTAATGTTAATGTTATTTTGAATGTGGAAGTATAGTAATGGGACATTTATAATCTCCCTTCTGCTGAAAAAACAGTCAGTCTCTTATTTTATTTCTAAATGGCATTTTTAAAAAACCTTTAATAAGATTGGGTATACTAACTTTATAAAATGTAGAAAGGTAAGGATGCCCGAAACTTTCTAATGACGAGATATAGGTTAAGAAAAATAAGATACTTAAAACAAAGCCATACATTCCAAAAAATGCGGAAATGATTAATGTTGCAACTCTTATTAAAAATACATTGCCTAGTACATTTTGATTAATTAATGTATAGCTAGATATAACGGTAAGTGCTCCAATTACTAATGTTGATGGTGATGTAAATCCCGCTCTTATAGCAGCATCCCCAACTATTAAGCCTCCTAAAACTGCAACAGTTTGACCAACAGCTTTTGGTAAGCGTATTCCCGCTTCTCGAAAGAGGTCAAAAAAAATGAGCATAATAAGTATTTCGAACGAAGAGGAAACAGGGAGTCCAATTTTAGATGCAGATATTGATACTAGTAAGGGAAAGGGTAGCTGGTTAAGTTGATGGACAGTTAATGCAATCCAAAACCCAGGTAAGAATATACTTGTTAATAAAGAGGTAATCCTTAAAATTCGTGAAAAACTCACAAATAAAAAATTCGTTTGATCATCCTCAGCTGCTTTCAAAATAAGTAATAAATTTACAGGTCCAATTAAACAGCTTGGACTTCCATCTACTAATATGACAAAACGGCCTTTATTGAGGGAACTTACTACAAAATCGGGCCTTCCTGAATAATCAAGGAGGGGAAAGAGTGTCAACTTATCATAAAGTAATTCTTCAATATGATAACTACTTGCAATATTATCTACTTTTATTTTATTAAGTTTGTTTTGTACATGATTTAAAGTGTTTTGATCAATATAGTTCTCAATATAGAGCAATAAAACTTTTGTTTTACTGGTGTCGCCAATTGTAAAATCGTCACTTGATAAATTTTTACTTTTTAATCTCATTCTTATTAAGGAAAAATTTGTATCTATATTTTCAACAAACCCGTCTCTAGGTCCTCTTAATGACACTTCCATATTCGATTCTTCAATGGATCGTTCAGGTAGTTTAGCTAAATTGGTTGAATATAAGCTATTCGATGAAACATGATAAAAATATAAAAAACCTGAGAAAATTTTTCTATTTATTTCATCTGTCTTCATTCTGTACTCTTTGATCTCCTGTACTTCTAAATAGCGATTTATAATTTCCTCATCATATAAATGTCCTTGTTCAGCCAGAAATCTAATATTTGGTAATAATGAATTTAAAAAAAGTACACTATCAATTAAACTATGGCAATAGATAAATATAACTTCATGTTTTTCGTTATTAAACCTATAGAATTTACTACTTACCGTTATATCTGATTGATGGTCAAATTCTTTATAAAAAAAATCCTTATTTTCAGTCAAGATGATGAACTCCCTTTTGCTTTTTTTCTAATACGTAGAAAACAGTCATAAAAAAGAATAAAAATAAAAAAATAGAAAGAAGATAAGTGCTTTTTATAAATGACAAAAAATCAGAAACAGACCAAGGAATTAATAATCCTATGGTTAAGCTTAGATAACCAATAATTAATATAAATTTTCGATTTTTAAAGAAGGATGACACAATATACATAAATAAACATATACGAATAAAAGCCATTGATAATATTTGGAGAACAGATAAAGAATCTAATCTTGTAAAGTACTTACCAAATGACAAAACTCTCCATTGCTCGTTTATAGGAAAGAGCATTTTTTTAGTGAGATAAATGCCAAATTCAGATACAGTAGTCACAATAGCAATAAAAACTAATAGGACAAACATAATAGAGAAAACGAGTATTCCTGTCCTTTTCATTTGCTCTTTTACATAACTATTTAAAACGATTAAAATAAAGCCCATTTCTAAAATACCAATACATATGTATAATATTCCCCATATAATGGACGGAGTATTACTTGTATTTACTGGTAATAATAGTTCGTATTCATTGTTCATTGAGTTCCCTAAATTGAGGAGTACAAATAAAAAAATGTATAGTGAACAAATAATCAATGACAGGATAGCAATAGTTTTGATCCCTTTCAGGGAACCATAAAAGCATAATAATATAAATAAAATAACTGTAATAAAATATGGATAATCAGAGTTAAAACTTTCTTCTGCCCAAATAATTGTAAATTTGAGTGAGACGAACGTTGATGAAATTAAATAAATGATATATGAAGTAATGATAAATAAATAAAGTGGTCTATTATCTTGTAAAAATTGTTGTTCAAAAAACGAAGTATTATTTAATTTATGGGTAATTCTAGAAATAAGGAATGCTAAAATTAATATTGGGATTAAACTTGCCAAAGCGCTTATCCATGCTTCACGTTCGACGATTGTGAAAATGGTAGGAATTAAAACGAAATGTGCTAAAAAACTAACTGATAAAAATAACAAACAATATACATGGATTGGCTGTATAACTTTATTCATTTGATCTTAAACCTCCTTCTAACAATATTGCCCATATTGGTTGCCATCTAACCCCTTGGAGCTTCTAATGAAATCTATACTCACCTCTCGCAATTTTTAGGCTCCTATATTACTCTCATTCAAGCTAGTTTCATAGAAAAACTAGCAATAATTCTATTAATACACGTAAAAAAAATCAAAAACTGTATCCTCCTAATTTTGAAGAGTGGCCCAATAATTCACATACCATAAAAAATGCTGAAATAGTTTTACAAGGCATGGCATATATTGAACTTTAATTCTCAAATTAGGAGTGGGGTAAGTGAAGGATAGGATGTTATTTTTAAAAGAACTACAAAACTTTGATAAGAAATTTCAGTTCATTATCCAACAAAATAAGGAGCAGCAACAGATTAATTATTTTGAGCTGTGTGAATTAATGGATGATTACTCTTCTTTTATCATAAATCGTGACAATGAAGAACGGTGGGCGAATATGAAGGAATCGATAGAGATCCTATTATTAACCGACAAATTAAGAATGAACGCGTCTGTTTGTGTGCAAATCTTGGAGAAATATCGAGCGTTATTATTAAGTCATGAACAGGAACCAGTCACGGATTATTTTCGTAACATAGAAAATTGTATTGGAAAGGAATTTGGCGATTTTGAAATAACTAGTCAGTCGAAGGTACTCTTAATTGGATCTGGATCCTTTCCGATTACCTTATTAATGGTTGCGGAGCGCACGGGAGCAGACGTTTTTGGAATAGATATTGATGATGAAGCGATTCAATTAGGAAAACAGGTAGTCAATAAATTAGGGGATCATTTATCCATTCAAATTGATCAAAAGACGGTAGCGGAGCTCGCAGTAATAAAACAAGTTAGTCATATTATATTTAGCTCAACGGTCAGCAATAAATATGACATTTTAGATCAACTATACGATATAACAAATAAAGATGTGCTTGTTGCAATGCGCTACGGTAATGGATTAAAGTCTCTTTTTAATTATCCGATGCAGAAGGTAGACGATACCAAATGGCATATAGTAGATGAGATTATGCATCCTCAGGATGTATTTGATGTTATTTTATATCAAAAGGTTTAACGAAATTGATAATTGTGTAGAAAGCAAAGCGTTTTGAATTTAGAGAAATGGTTCTATGTTCAAGCTTTTCATACGTAGTGTAAGCCACCAATTAGTAGATGGGTGGTTATATTTCGAATTGACAATGATAATCATTATCGATAAGGTGGGGATAGGCGAAGGTCGTCAACCCACCTTTTTGTATTTCAGAGGAAGAGAAATTGACCTTACACATCGGCTTTTTATGTCTGTATCCCTTAGGTGGAACAGTTTGTAGTCAAACCCCAACCAGGCGATAAATACAATTTTGAAATGAGGTAATTAATTTGAAAATCGATGTTGAGCAATTAGCAGAGCATTTAGCACATATTCCATTTCAAGTACAGGGGGTATACCGATATGCTAAAAGCACTGGTGTGCCCTATGCTGAATATACAGATTCTTTTCCTGGATTTGTTTTTCCTCTTAATGGAAAAATACAATTTCAATTTAATGGCACCCCTTATATCTTTTCACCAGGAAAAATTGTACATGGTGGTGCAAATATGAAGCTAAATCAAAAAAATTTTGAATATGCGAACTGGGAATATATTCTTGTTCAATACCAAATATGTAACACAGAGCTACAAGAGTCCAGCTTTTCACATCAGCATTTTGAATTATTCACTGGACAATCTCCCCGTCTTATCGAATTAATTTTGCGTCTTTGGCAGGTGTACAATCAGCGTGGAGGCATTTCGAAATTTCAAACCGAAATGCTATTTCGAGATGTACTGAATGAGGCTTTATTATGTGTGGTGAATAGTCAAAATAGCAGTGAATCACATACTGTATTCGAACGAGTATGTAACTATATTCATGAGAACTATTATCAAAGCCTTACCATTTCTTGTCTTGCAGAACAAAATCATATTAATCGAAATCGACTTTCTTATGTATTTAAAAAACATGCAGGGATAGGACCAGCAGAATATTTATTAAAATATCGGATAAACATGGCGCAAAAAATGCTATATACAAGTGAGGCCCCTGTCCAACAAATTGCACAGGCTGTTGGAATTGAAGACCCTTTTTATTTTAGTAGAGTGTTTAAGAAACAATTTGGTATTCCCCCTAAAGAGTATCGAGAGAAGTTCATCAATAATCCATGCTAGTTTCAACAAGCATCCATTCAAAACGATAAATGATTTTACTATACTAATGGCATATCAAGATCATATGTTGGAGGAAATTTGGATGGAAAAAATGAAAGGACTATGTTTCTCAATACTATTATTAGCAGGCATATTAGGAGGTTGTAATGAAACCCCTGCTGTAAATAAAGAATTATCTACGAAAGAAGAAGCATCTACGTCAACGGTTCCAGTGGATGCAAAAGATTGGCCAAGAACAATTAAGGATGCCTTAGGTAAAGAAATAGTGATCGAGAAGAAACCTGAAAAAATAGCTTCCCTTTGGTATTTTTATCCCGAAATATTAGTGGCATTGGGTGAGCCTCCTGCTGCTTCTACAGATAAAGAATATTTATCTTCTTTAGCCTATTTAAACGGAAAGTTAGATTCAACCGAGGAATTAGGAGATAAATTGTCTCCAAGTATTGAAAAAACTCTATCGATTGAGCCTGATTTTATTTTAGCAACAGAACATCATGAAAAACTGTATGAATCATTAGAAAAAATTGCGCCAATCATTACTTTAAAATCCCAGGATATTTATGAAGATTGGCAATATGGCCTCCGTACCGTAGCTGAGATTATTGGTAAAGAGGACAAAGCTGAAGTAGTAATTGAAAAAATGATGCAAGCAATTACAACTGGTCGACAAGATTTAAAAACGATTGAAGGAGAGACAGTAGCACTTATCGTGTCATGGGATGGAAAAACTTTTAATGTTTTAGGTGAAGATAATCCTGTATATACACTTGCGTTTGATAAAGAAAGGGGGTTGGAGCTTACACCAGATACCACATTCAATGGGAAGAGTAATCAATTTTCTGCGTTCGAGGGAATTTCAACTATTCATGCAGACCACATTTTCCTTATAGGTGACATAACAAAAAAAGAAACATTAATGAGTGAGTTAAATCAAAATAATGTTTGGAACAATATGAACGCAGTAAAGAAAGGGAATATTTATTTGATGGATACGTCTGCTATTACGGGTGGTCCATTAGCAATCGAATATGCTTTGCAAAATATAACGGATGCTCTGCAAAATCACTAAAAAATAAAGTAGAATTCATCGAAAACAAGTAAAACAATAGGGAGAGATGTCTATGAATTATCAAGCTATTAATCTTAATGAGAGTGCAGCTCAAATAAAAGAACTTTGGTCTCCGAAAGTTGTTGGTGAAATACACGATTTCCAATTCAAAGTGGTGAAGATTGATGGGGAATTTATGTGGCATGAGCATCAAGGCGCCGATAAAGTATTTATTGTGCTCGAAGGAGAGCTATTTATTGCTTTTCGCGATGGCCAAGTGAAAATTTCTCAAGGGGAGATGATTATTATTCCCGGAGGACCCGAGCACAAGCCTTTCGCCGAAAAAGAATGTCATATCATGTTAGTGGAACCAAAGGAAGTAGTAGACACGGATAGTCATTAACGTAACATGAGTATTGAGCTGCATTGTCAGCTCTTTTTTTTTTGAATAAAGGAAGTAGGTTAGTTGGGAGTCTATCTTCAATTAGTTACAGTTAACCATATCATAATTTCGTGCGCTGAGGAGTAGATGATACTCCTCAGCTTTTTACAGTTAATGAGATTATTGCATTGTAAAAAAATTTGAGGAGAAAGTGGGCCTATGTCTTGGTTACAACCATCGAATGTTTGTTGGAACTAGGCGGTACATTTACGGTTTTGTTCTTATTTTATATAAGCCGAATTAGTTGAATGAAACGTTAGGGGAAAAAAGCCCTGTTATTACTGCTCTTATTCATATTGTAAAAGTTTAGTATGGATTATTTTACATAGTATTTAGAATATTAATAATAAATTAGAATGTTTTTATTATTTTTCTGTTAAAATTATTATGTTAACCAATATTTTGGTAGTGTTAATTGGTTTTAAAAATTTCCTTATTAAATAGGGATGGGGAGGTATTACTCTAAGTATGAGTAAATGGAGGAAATCGAAGTATTTAAAAGCTATAACAGCGATGGCCTTAACGGCTTCAGCAGTAGTAGTGGTAGCACCGATTGCATCAGAAGCAAGTAGCTTCAAGGATGTACATCGAACGCATCCATTTTATGACGACATTAAAAATTTAAATGATCGGGGCATTATTAATGGGTTCCAAGATGGCACATTTAAACCTGAACAAAACTTAACACGTGGACAAGCTGCTAAAATTATTGCAAGTGTATTAGCACTGGATACATCGAATGTTAGCAATCCTAATTTTAAAGATATTCCTACTACTCATCAATACTTTGGAGCTATTGCTGCTTTAAAGCAAGTAGGGATTATTGATGGCTATGAAGATGGCACATTCCGTCAGGGCGATTATATTCAACGTAACCATGTAGCAAAGATTTTAGCGAACGCCTTTCATTTAAAAGCTTCAAAAACAAATTCATTACCATTCACTGATGTGCGTGCTGATTACAAAGAAGCGATTGCTGCTTTATATGAAAACAACGTAACGACTGGTAAGACAGCAACATTATTCGATGGTTCTTCCAATGTAACACGAGGGCAAATGGCTGCATTTATTACTCGTTCAGAAGCTGTTGGTCATCCGATTTCTCAACCTTCTCAAAGTGTAACGTTTAAAGTTAAAGAATATGCGGCGAGTGAAATTACTATTAATGGTAAGACATATTATTTCGATGATTCGGTAAAATCGATTTTTACCACTGAAAATAAGACAGCACTTATGGGGGCAGATATTACAGCAACTATTAAAAATGGTGTTATAACAAAAGTAAATAATGTTGTTTTAAATAAGGCAGGTTCAGCAGAGAAGGAAGTTGTATTCAAGACAAATGCAACGCTCGATTCAATTACGATTAATGCCGATGCTGTGATAGTTAAAAATGTATCGATTACTGGAAATGCAATTATTAGCTCAAACGTTAAAACAAAAGTGGCATTTGATGGTGCTACAATTACTGGCGATCTAATTGCAGAAGCCATAGATGGAGCAAAAGCTTCATTAGAAAATACAAATGTAAGTCAAACTACACCTGTATTGACAATCAAAAATTCGCAAACAGGAAAAGTCTATGTCAAACGGAATAATATCTCAATTATGTCGAACACGGTTATTCCAGAAATCATTATTACAGCTACTATTTCTGCTATACATATTGAGGGAGCTGTAAAGAAGGTAACAATAGAATCTACGGCAAAACTGAAAATGACTGGAAATGTAAATTTTGAACGACTATTGCTTTCAACGGCCGTGGAATTAGCGTTGAATGTTGGTGGTGTAGTTAATTATTTATCGGTTCTAAACGCTGATGCTCGAATTACAATCGGTTCAGGATTACTGATCAATACGTTGTCGATTCCAGCGGGTTCAACTGTAACAAAGATTATGACGAACTATGCAGCAGTTGCTTCGCAAATTAAGGCTGTTATTGATGGTTCTTCACCAAGTACTGGGCTTCCAAACACTGGCGGAGGAAATGTAGCACCCGATCCAGTTATTCCACCAGAAAAAGTGAATGAATTTAATGTCAAGAATGCTGAAGAATTAAAACAAGCATTAAAACAAGCAAAAGCAGGAGATTTAATTAAGTTAATGGCTCCAGTGACTACAGATATAACGTTAATAGATTTAGTAATGTTTGATTTGAATGGTCATACCTTGAAGGGAAATGTAACGATAACAGCTCCAACAGCTAAAGGGAGTTATACTTTCATGCCAACTGGTAGTACGGGTACGATTTCAGGAGATTTAATCATTGATGCACCAAATGTAAACATCAGTTTAGATGGATTAACTGTTGAAGGACACACAGTAATTGAATAATAACTTTCACGTAAATTCCTTTGCAAAATAGAGAAAAGGATGAACGATAAAAAATCATAAGGAGCTTAACGAATGAAGAAATATGAATTTAATTTCGTTTCTAAAATAGCTTTATCATTTTTACTTATAATATCTATGATTTTGCCTTACGTAACAGTGGTAAAGGCGGAAACGACAGAAACCACTTCGAGTGACTTTGTTGGACTTGATCCTACGGAACAGACTGAGCCAGCTAATCCTTCAGTCACTGAAGGAACAATTGCCGAAGCTCGTGCAGCTGTTGGAAAAGACCAAACATATCAAATTCAAGGGACGGTTACGACAAAACCTGGTAACTGGGGAGGCAAGGCCTTCTATGTACAGGATGAGTCTGCAGGTGTTTATGTTTTCTCTAGTTCTACAGAAGCAGGGAGCTTAGCTGTTGGAGATATTGTCAAAATTAAAGGGAAAACGAGTTCATTTAATGGTGAAGTTCAATTTAATTCACCGACAATTGAACGTATTTCTACAGGGGCAGCACCTGCACCGCAAATAGTGAATCTACCACTTGAAGACAGCTTACAAGGTACATTAATTACACTTGAAAATGTGAAGATTAAAGATTTAGCGTCATCTGGTACTTATGGAACATATGAGTTTAAAGCCGTTGATGCAGAAAATAACGAGCTAGTAATTCGCCATGATAACCGTACAGGCTATCAGTTCTCTCAATTTGAAGCAGATGGATTCAATAACAATGATGTAATTACAGTGACAGGGATTGCTTCCATTTTTAACGGGACCTATCAATTAAAAACGTTAAGCGCGGAAAGCTTCCAATTAGTAGGAAACTATGAGCCTACACAAGTAGCGAATGTTAAAGCTTATCCAGCAACGGGTGAAGTTTTTGCAGGATCAAAAGTAACATTGTCAACAGATACACCAAAGGCAACAATCTATTACACGATAGATGGTTCTGAACCGTCAACAGCTAGTGAGGTTTATGATGCAGCAGCGGGCATTGTTGTAAATGAAGCAATGACGATCAAAGCATTTGCTACAGCAACTGGTTTAAACAATAGCGAAATTAAATCTTTTCATTTTACAGTTAAAGATGCGCCAGCCACTATTTCAATTACGGAAGCACGTAATAAAGAAATAGGACAAGTAGTAATCGTATCGGGTATTGTAACAGCAAAATTAGAAACTGCTACTGCTCACATTCAAGATGAAGAGGGTGCGGCAATTGCAATTTACCCTGTAGATAGTCTTACTGCAAATGTCGGCGATTTGGTGACGGTGCAAGGTCAAGTTGCTGAATATAGCGGACTAAAGCAATTAACGAATATTTCGCTTGTTGGCATGCCTATTCCTTCTACACTACCAGGGGCAAACATTATTAAAAGTATTGAGGTTGCAGAAGACAATGAATCAAAATTAGTAACGATTAAAAATGTAGCCATTACTGGTTCAGGTCAAAATTTTACCGGAACTGATGATGTAGGCACATTTGCTATTTACGATAAAACACGTGACTCAGGTTTAGTAAGTGGAAAAACGTATGGGGAAATTACCGGTATTGTTGGTCAATATACAAATCATCAACTACTCCCTATTCGCATTATTGAAGATGTATCAAAGGTTCAGGATATTAAAGCTTCTCACGTTGGTGGGGTAACAGCTGGTACGAACGTTACACTTTCTACCATGACAGAAGATGCAACGATTTATTATACAGTGGACGGCTCAACACCTACTACAGCTAGTACAAAATATACAGGGGAAATTCTTGTTCATAAACCGTTGACGATTAAAGCGATTGCAGTGAAAGAAGGTTTAACGAATAGTGCGATTGCTACATTTGTTTATGAGATTATTGATACTGAAAATGCCACAATTAGCGATATTCAAGGGGCAAGCCATATATCACCTTATGTCGATTTAACAGTAAGTGATGTAGAAGGAATTGTAACATTCGTTATTAATTCAAGTAGCTTCATTATGCAAGAGGGCGATTCGACATTCGATGGCGTAAAATCAACAGCGATCAGAGTAAGTAAGTCGGCACATAATGTAGCAGTAGGGGACGTTATTAAAGTATCAGGGAATGTAACTGAAGTGGGTGGAAACTCTCGTTTAAGAGATACGCAAATTTCTGCAACGAATATTACAAAAACAGGTACAGCAGAAGTTCCAAAAGTACTTGTTATTGGAGAGGACCTATTCCCACCAAATAAAATTATTGATAATGATGGCTTTGCAATTTTTGATCCACAAGAAGATGGTATTGATTTTTGGGAATCTATTGAATATATGCGAGTATCATTCCCGGATGCGAGAGTGATTGGACCGATTTATAATAATGATTCACCAATTGTTGTACCGAGCACAACAAATAATACATTTAATGTGAATGGCGGTTTAAATATTGCAGCCGACGATTATAATCCAGAAAAAATTATGCTTGAAGGGGTAGCTGGAAAAAATTATGATTCGGGTGATCGTTTTAATGATCCACTTATCGGATTTGTAGAAAACTTTACAGACGGCTATCGACTGAACACGAATAAAGTCTTTCCTGATGTGACAAAGGCAAATCTTCAGCAAGAAGTGACGCATCTTGAACCAGTATTGGACAAGTTAAATGTCGCTTCCTATAATATCGAAAACTTTTCGAATAATCCTGCCAATACATCTAATGAAAAAGTAGACAGAATTGCAGCGACATTTGTGAAAAATATGAAGTCACCAGATATTATTACATTAGTCGAAGTACAAGATAATGATGGACAAAATGATTCAGGAAATGCTGATGCATCTGAAAGCTATATGCGATTAATTAATGCGATTAAAGCTGCTGGTGGACCTGCTTATGATTGGATTGACGTAATGCCTATTAACAATACAGTAGGCGGTGCGCCTGGTGGTAATATTCGTGTAGGCTACTTATATAATCCGACACGTGTTTCTTTAGTGACTGGTACAAAGGGAGCGGGTGACCAAGCGAATGGGTGGACAGCAGATGGAAGCCTTGCTTTAAATCCAGGCTTTGTTGATCCAACTAAATTTGCAGATACACGTAAACCAATTGCGGCGGAATTCAAATTCCAGGAAGAGCATGTAGTCATTATAGGAGCGCACTTAAATTCTAAAGGAGGCGATGGTTCACTGTGGGGACCAACTCAGCCGCCAGTGTTAGAATCAGTAACAAAACGTCGTCAGCTTGCTCAAGCCATCAATGATTTTATCGATGAAGGTCTTGCCATCAATCCGGATATAAATATCATTGTAGCAGGGGACATGAATGACTTTGAATTCACACCAGCACTTGAAACATTAAAAGGTGATGTTTTAACGAATATGGTGGATAAAGCCCCAGAGACTGATCGTTTTACGTACTTCTTCCAAGGGAACAATCAAGTGTTGGATCATATTTTAGTTTCGAATAATCTTGCTAACGTTACGGCCATAGACATGATTCATATTAATGCGAACTTTACAGAAGCGCAGGGGCGAGCATCGGATCATGACCCTGTATTAGTTCAAATTGATTTGAAAGCAGGAAAAGAAGAAATACCAACACCAATAGTACCTGAAAATGTATATAGCTTTAATAACTATAAGACTGGTAAATTAATAATGAATCGTCCAAGTATTTCATTAACGTTAGGAAAAAATACTAATATTAAAAATGGAATTGCAGTATTTAGTCAATATGCCGAATTTCATGGTGAAGGATTTGCAGACAAAACTGTAACAATCAGTCCTAAAAAAGGAAATGCGATTTTTGATTTTAAAGGTACGGCGATTGGTGAAATTATTATCGAAGGAAAAAATGTAAAAGAAATTCGTAATTTACCTGCTGGAGCCACTATAACGTATACAAAAGGCGCTTCGGCTGAGGAAATTGAATTTAAGTAATAACTACTTGCAGTAAGAATGTTAGGCATATGTCAATCATTTAGGGACTTGTTAATTTAGACTGCATGGATCATATTTAGCCATTCCAAATACAATTGGAGTGGCTTTTACTTTTTTCATCAATAACTATTGAAAAATGGAGATTGGGCTCATCTCCATAAAGTAGATAAACGGAGTTACTTTTCTAAAGTGAATAGATGTACTTCAATTAACGGTGCTTAGACAGTATTTCAAACATTCAAACCAAAAATTTGACGAGAAAAAAATAAATAGATATTATAGATATGTTAAGTCCTTAATAGAGTGATTAGACCCAACCAGC
The DNA here is from genome assembly GCF_000801965.1 of Lysinibacillus sp. A1. Lineage (NCBI taxonomy): Bacteria > Bacillati > Bacillota > Bacilli > Caryophanales > Bacillaceae > Lysinibacillus > Lysinibacillus sp. A1. The sequence continues at coordinate 118,424 of NZ_JSZM01000005.1, read as the reverse complement.
TAAACTGTATCTTTTTTATTGAGATCAAGGACTAATATATAATGGGCTTAACAAATGGAACGAAAAAGATATCATACATATAATTAGCGGTGTCTTTTGCCTTAATTGTAGATATTAAAGGTCTTTAATATATTGTGGTGTGGAGGGAAATAATGATGAATCAATATGATTGTATGATTATAGGTGGAGGCCCTGCTGGGTTAAGTGCTGCCTTAACATTAGGAAGAGCGCGCAGAAAGGTTGCACTAGTTGATAATGGAACAAATCGAAATCGTGTAACTCAGGAGTCACATGGTTTTTTAACAAGAGATGGGATAAAGCCACAAGAATTTAAGAATCTCGCAAGTAAAGATATAGAATCTTATCCTTCTATAACAATGATGGATCAAACCGTCAGAGAAATAATTAAAGATGATATAACTGGTTTATTTCTAGTCAATACTTCGGAAAATAAATCTTATATATCTGAAAAAATACTGTTAGCTACTGGAATACAAGAGGAATTTCCTCTCCCGCAAATCAGACAATATTATGGTAAAAGTTTATTTAGCTGTCCATATTGCGATGGTTGGGAGCTGCGAGACAAGCCATTGGCTATCATTGCAGAAAACGAGGAGCATATTAGTCATATGACGAAATTGGTTTTTAATTGGTCACAGGATTTAATCGTTTTTACGAATGGTCATCAACTTTCTGAGAAGGTTCAAAATGATTTTGAACAAAAGAAAATTAAGGTGTATACAAATACTATTAAAGATTTACATGGGGATGATGGTAACTTATCGAGTGTTGAATTAGAAACAGGTGAAAATATTTTAAGAGCTGGTGGATTTGTTGTGCCAAGTTTTTATCGTCCCAATAAATTTGCTAAACAGCTAAATTGTCAAGTTGATGAAAATGGAACAGTTATGACTGATGGTGCTGGACGTACAACTGCGGCTGGGATATATACTGCAGGTGAAACGGAAAAGGGTGGTCCCTCTTCTTTAATGATTGCAGCTGCGGAAGGTTTTAAGGCTGCTACAAGCATAAATATGGATATAACAATAGAAAGGTTTTAAATTTATGGTTAGCTGATGAGTCATATAAAATTCATCAGCTATTTTTAATAGGACTAATCAAGCTGGCGGAGAATGAACTTGAATATGTTATACTATAAATAAATATAGAATAACTAGAAAAGGTACATATTCATTGTAAATTAGTTGAAAAGGGTAGAACGATTGGTTTCCTCGCGCCTGTAGGTTGAGCACATTTTAGTAGTCGTCGTTATGTTATGACGAAACGAAAATGTGTCATCATCGCAAGAGAGGGGTCCTACTTTAGACTAGTACAATAAAAAAATTTACGAAGATAGGATGTATGGAGTAGGATGCGAGATTTACATCATACTCATAGTTTTACACATAATTGCATCTTTACTGTAAAGGAAAGATGCCTTTTTTATGTATAAAATTACTAGGGTGGCTACGTTTTTAGGTAAATAAGCGACTATTATTTTACTTCTTATTTTTTAATAAAATAATGCTATCGCATTCGTGCTTATATGATTATATTTTAGTTCGTTCTTACAAGGATATGTCAGAAAATATGAATAGTCTCAAATTGATGAACTTTTATTTCTCGATTTACTTTTTATATAAAGGATGGTACACTTAAAACTATCGAAAAACAATATATTGTGTTCGTTTTGTGTAGGTACTACTATATGTAGTTTAATAGGGAAGTTCGGTACTATTCCGACGCTGTCCCCGCAACTGTTAAGCTGACGATGATTATAACCACTGTGCATTCGCATGGGAAGGAAATCAGAGATTGAAGCAAAGCCAGGAGACCTGCCTATATAAAACAAATTTATCATTTCTTCGGGGATTAAGAGATGGGAACGTCAGTATTTTTAGTATGTTAACGTTTCCATTTAAGCTATCTCTCTAGAAGAGGTAGCTTTTTTATTTTATGAAAAGAGGGATTACTATGAAACTTTATACGAAAACAATCTGTCCAAAATGCCTATGGGTAAAATCCGAATTACAACGAGCAGGACTTGAAGCAGAAATTGTTAATATTGATCATGATGAACAAGCGAAACAAACAATTATAGATGCAGGTTTTTTAAGTGTGCCTGTTTTAGAGGTGGATGAAACATTTATAGGTGATGTTCAGGAAATTGTTTCTCGTATTGAGATGATCACACTATGATCGTTTACGCTAGTCGTACAGGAAATGTCCGTAATGTAGTTTCTAAATTAAGGGCAGAATCTATTGAACTCTCTGAGGAATTAAGCTTGAATAAGCCTTATCTTTTAATTACATATACAGATGGATTAGGTGACATTCCAGCAAAAGTCCAACGTTTTTTAGAAAAAAATAGAGATTTTTGTAAAGGAGTAGTTGCTAGTGGCAATAGTAACTTCGGACATCATGTATTTGGTGGTGCTGGGGAGAAAATTGCTACTACCTATCATGTACCCTTAGTGAGGAAATTAGATTTGCGTGGCAATCAAACAGATTATGAAGCAATACAAACGTTTTATGAAACGAGGGTAATGGGATGAAAACTTATTTAAAGCTTAATAATGACGTACTGAATCGTTATAGTACAACGGGGCTACTAGAGTTAGAAAAGGACCGTGAGGCTACTCGCCGCTACTTTTTAGAATATGTCAACGTACGTTTACGTTATTTTATAGATATAGAGGAAAAAATCCGCTATTTAGTGGATGAGGGATACTACGAAAAAGATTTTATCGACATGTACGAGATGGATTTTATAAAGAAGCTGTACAAAAAAGCATATGATTATAATTTCCGCTTCCCGTCATTTATGAGTGCAAGCAAATTTTATGACAGCTATGCTATGAAAAGTCGTGATGGTGAAGAAATCTTAGAAAAATATGAGGACCGTATTGTCATTATTGCTTTGTACTTAGCACAAGGGAACACAGTGCTAGCAAAACGTTCTGTTGAAGCAATGATGGAAGCCTATCAGCCTGCAACACCTACTGCATTAAATAGTGGGAAAAAAGCCCGTGGTGAATTAGTAAGCTGCTTTAAATTATCAATGGATGACTCTATGAATAGTATTGCTGAAAATATTGGCTATTGTTTAGAGCTTTCACGCCTAGGCGGAGGGGTCGGGGTCAACTTAACGGATTTACGTCCTTTAGGTGATCCAATTAAAGAAATACTAAATCGTGCAAGTGGTGTTATCCCAGTTGCAAAATTATTAGAAAACTCATTTAGTTATTCTAATCAGCTTGGTCAACGAAATGGCTCAGGAGTTGTCTATCTAAATATTTTCCATGCAGATATAGAGAATTTCATTTCATCAAAAAAACCAAATGCTGATGATAAAATTCGCCTCGCAACACTATCAACAGGAATTATTATTCCAAGTATTTTCTTCGATCTGATGAAACGTGATAAAGATATAGTGTTATTTAGTCCATATGATATTTTTAAAGTATATGGTAAACGAATGTCGGAAATTTCAATTTCAGAAATGTACTATGAACTACTTGATAATCCTAAAATCCGTAAAATTAAACGTTTGAATGCGCGTAGACTCTATACTGAGGTGAAAAAAGCTCAATTTGAATCAGGTTATCCTTTTGAAATTTTTGATGATAATGTCAATGAAGTACATCCACTAAAAAATATCGGTCGTGTAAAAATGTCAAACCTATGTACTGAAATCTTACAAGTTCAAGAAACTAGTGTCATTACAGATCAAGATCAGCCTAACGAATATGGGTTAGATGTGTCGTGTAATTTAGGGTCAATTGATATTCATGCAGCGAGTAAAGTAAATGATTTTGAAACATTAATCGATACAGCTATGCACTTATTAACAAATGTGTCACAAATGACATACATCAAAAATGTCCCATCAGTGGCAAAAGCGAATCGATTAATGCACTCAGTAGGGCTAGGTTGTATGAATCTCCATGGACATCTTGTTACGGAGGGCATCATGTATGGCTCGAAAGATTCTATTGATTTCATGGACCGCTTTATGGAAGCAATGAACTATTATTCGCTTAAATCATCGATGGAAATGGCTAAAGAAAAAGCAGAAACGTTCTACCGATTTGAAGATAGCGATTATGCTTCAGGTAGCTATTTTGATCAATATGTAAATAAGAATGAAGAAGAGCTATCACCCGCTGTGTTAAAAGCACTTGGCAACATTCCAATTATCACTAATAAAATGTGGGAATTATTAAAGGAAGATGTTATGGAATATGGTCTATTTCATTCATATCGTTTAGCGATAGCACCAACAGGCAGTATTTCGTATATTCGTAGCTGTACGGCATCCATTTCTCCTTGTACAGAGCGTGTAGAGGTTCGTGATTATGCAGATAGTCGCACGATTTATCCAATGCCACATTTAACAAACGAAAACAGTCATTTATATGTAGAGGCCTATGATGTTGATCCTTATGATTTAATTGATTTATATGCAGCTTCTCAAAAACACGTTGACCAAGGTATTTCAATGACTCTTTATGTCACTGACAATTGGACAACAGAACAACTAGCTAAAGTATACATTTATGCATGGGTTAAAGGGATCAAGTCCGTTTACTATGTTCGTCAACGATTACAAAGCTTAGAGGAGTGTGTAGCATGTCAAATATAGTGTATGAGGCAGTCAACTGGAATAAGGCAACTAGTGAACTTGCTCAAATTTTCTGGGACCAGCAATGGAAGCAAATTTGGTTTCCAGAAGAAATTGCAGTGAGTAAAGATATTAAGCAGTGGAAAAGTTTTGAGCATCAGGACACATATAAAAAGGTGTTTGCAGGACTAACTTTGCTTGATACCGTTCAGACGAATATAGGAATGAATCGTGTTGCTGCTTATACAGATGATTTACAGGAAAAGGCGGTATTAACCGTTTTTGATGCATTTGAGGCAATACATGCTAAATCATATTCTTATATATTTACAACGCTTTGTACAAACGAGGAGATAGACGAGCTCTTTGAATGGGTAAAGAAAAATGAATATTTACAATATAAGGCAAATAAAATTGCGGATATTTATAATAGTATAGAAGAAGGGGACTCTGAGAGCTTATGGAAAGCGATGTTTTCATCCGTTATGCTTGAATCTTTCCTTTTCTATTCTGGATTTTTCTACCCATTATACTTAGGTGGACAAGGTTTTTTAAGAAACAGTGCTGAAATTATTTCTCTCATTTTGCGCGACGAATCCATTCATGGCGTAGCGGTAGGGTTTTTTGCTCAAAATCTATATAAGCAATTTTCTAAAGAAAAACAAGAAGCCTTACAATTATGGGGTTATGAATTATTGCTGGATTTATATCAAAATGAAATGAAATATACCGAGGATATTTATGCGGAGACAGGATTATCGCCTGAGGTAAAAGCCTATGTGCGTTATAATGCTAATAAGGCCTTAATGAATGTTGGCTTTGAAGCCATGTTCCCAGAAGAAGAAGTGAATCCGATCGTCATGAATGGAATTCGTAATGAGGGCTCCACATATGATTTCTTTTCACAAAAGGGGGCTACCTATGCCAAAGCAAAAGTAGCGCCAATTACAGATGACACATTTAATTTTAATCGTTAGGATGAAGAACAATGAACGTAGAAGTAAAAATTAAAAGAATGCATGTAGATGCAATGCTACCAATGCAAGCTAACCCCGGTGATGCTGGGATGGATCTCTATTCCATTGAAACTGTAGAGATACCCGCTGGAGGGGCTAAATTAATTAAGACAGGCATTCAAATTGAATTACCTAAAGGAACGGAAGCACAAATTCGACCAAGAAGTGGACTAGCCTTAAAACATAGTATTACAGTACTCAATAGCCCAGGAACAATCGATGAAGGGTATAGAGGGGAAATCGGTGTTATTTTAATTAATCATGGTCAGGATACGTTCTTAGTAGAAAAATCTATGCGAATTGCCCAAATGGTGATTCAATTTGTCCCTACTATTCAACTACTGGAAGTCAATGAATTATCTCAAACGGTTCGTGGAACTTCTGGATTTGGAGCGAGTGGTACAAAATAAGAGTAAGTTTTAAATAGCCGTATATTAGGATTGAGTTTAATACTGAACTCAATCCTTTTTATTTTTTTAAAATTGTCACATTCGTGTAACGTAGGTTCAGTACGATTTACATGAGGTGATAATATGAGAGAAATAAATCATAGGAAAAGAATGAAAAATAAGTTCAACATGATAGTTTCCCTTTGGTGTGCTTTAATAGTCGTCTTTGCTACTGGCTGTAGTTCTGTGGAGCAAGAAGAAAAACAAAAGAAACAAGAGAAACAAGAGAAACAGGCAATGCCACAGATGCAAAATGGTTTTTGGGATGAGCAAAGAAAAGGTACAAATTTTATGAATTCCACTTCTCTGCCAGAAAATTATGAAGAGGCTAATGAATTCAACATTGAATTTATCCGTTTAGCGCCTGATAAATGGGCAAAGGAAAGAGATTTCTTATTTGATGATAAACCTGATGCTACGCCGAATAAAGATTTTTTAATCGGCAATGCAGATCAGTATGAGGGAATTGTTGAAAATGATTTTAAGATGTTAAAAGAAGATTTAGATGCAGCATATGCAAGAGGATCAAAAGTTGTACTGACTGTCCTTAGTCTTCCGGGAAACCGTTGGAGACAGTTTAATAACTATGAAAATGATGACCGAATTTGGCAAGACTTTAACTATCATGAGCAAGCAGCGCTTTTCTGGAAAGATCTTGCCGTGCGCTTAAAAGATCACCCCGCAGTGGTAGGATATAACGTAATTAATGAACCTCATCCTGAAACAGCCACTGGTTTTAATGATTTTTGGACAGAAGACTATGACAAATGGTACAACAAGATAGAAAACACGCCAGCAGATTTAAATAGACTTTATGGAACAATTGTAGATTCTATACGATCTGTAGATACGCATACACCCATTATTTTAGATTCGGGTTTATTTGCTACACCTTGGGCAATAAACTATTTAAAACCAATAGAAGACAAAAATGTGCTGTATGCTTTCCATATGTATGAACCGTATGAAATGACAAGTCAAAATCGAAAAAAAGGATTCACATACACTTATCCTGGTAAGGTCAAAGTCGGGGATGATCAGAATGAAAAAATGTTTGATAAAACTTCATTAAAAGATTTTTTAGCACCCGTTGCTAAATGGGCAGAAAAGCACAATATATCAAACAACCGAATTATTGTAGAAGAATTTGGCATTAACCGAATGGTTGATGGAGCGGATCAATATATGAGGGATTTAATTGACATTTTTAATGATTATGGCTGGCACTGGGCATTTTATGCATTTCGTGAAGATACATGGGATGGAATGGATTTTGAATTAGGTAATAAACCTGTCAAAGAAGCATATTGGGATGCGCAGGCTAATGGAGAACTACCTGATAGAAAAGCAATAGAAGTAGATAATTCTATTTGGGATGTCCTGAAAAAAGATCTGAACAAGTAACATGTTTGTTTGCTGCTAAGATCAAATAGTAATTATATGTAGTAGTACAAACCATCGTTTGTACTACTTTTTTGCCTGACACTCAGCGCTTTAAATCAATACTTCTTTCAATCAATTAACTTGCTGTTGCAGTTAATAAAGGATAGTCATTGTATGTCATTTAGTTTCGAAAATAGTTACGTGCTAGTAGAGTTGCAGAATTATATTCAGCAGGCAATTCATCCTCAAAGAAAATAGCCTCTACGGGGCAAACTAATTCACAAGCGCCACAATCAATACAAATATCAGGGTTAATGACATATTGGGTATCCGTATTCACAATGCAATTTACGGGACAGACATCTAAACAAATGGCTGCTTTTTCATCCCTACATAATTCTGTAATTACAAAAGCCATTATAAATCCCCCCATAATTGATGTTTTAATTCTTCAGGTGAGTGTGTCCAATACTGTTGATTAAATTCAGATAAAAATTGGGAAAGTAGTTTTTTTGATTTTGTATCGACATGATTTAGGATAAATTTCCCTTTAAGTGCTTTATCTAAATAATTTACTTGCTCTGGCAACGATTTATAGCCAAGTTTAATGCGGCGCTCTTCTTTTGATACCCGTACTTCACTTGCGGTACATCCCGCATAATAAGGTCCATTTTCCCCTACCTGAAGAGCTACCCAAACGATCCAATACCGATTATAATCGTCACTAGCATGAGCTAAATCTGGTGAAAAACGCACTTTTTTTTCAATAATACTTCGCCCATGTAAGGCTTCTAAGTCTATAAATACGTGTTCTTTTTCACCATCTATAATAATAGGCGTTACATTATTTAAATCAAGGGTACCTACTCCGTACCCTCCATCTCCATCTGTCGAATCATTACTTAAGATGGTAAAATGTATCTTTTCTTTCATAGAAAACACCCCCACACTCTTTTTACAACATTTACAGGTGTCGCAAATAGAAACAATTTATAGTATTAAAATAGCAAATTCATTACGTATAGCTTTTATAAATTAATCTAATTGAACGTTTTAGTAGTAATTTTTATACTATACGTAATGGTTGCCAAGGATTTCTCCTCATACTTTTTTAATTCAAAAGTATAATTGAAATATACAACTTATTATCCTTTGTTGTCTTCGGACTTACGTCTGAATTGTTATGATATGGTAACTTAACTATATACAGCTATTAATGTTCGCTTACATTTTTATGGAACTTTATATAAATAAGAAAATTGACAATGTCTATTTCGATAAATAAATTTTACTGAGTGATACAGAAAGAGTAGAATGGGTACCAAATAAATTGGAAAAATTTTACCATTCCAATTAATAATGAGAGGAAATGAATAGGGTCCATTAAGCTTTTATCGAATTTGTATCCTGCTATACTCCCGAAACCGCCGTTTGTCTCTAGGAAAGAAACGACTGGTATATTGCTTCAATGTTTCTATAAATTGTCCTGCATGATACTTGAAATTCATTTGCTAAGCTAGAAGCTGACACTATTTCTTGATTGAGAAGCTTGAAGATAATAGATAGTAATCGTTCTAATTTCATTAATAGCAACCTGATAACCATTAAACTATAGGTCCTTTTTTAAAAAAATCATACCATTCCTTTAGTCTTTATTTTCAATTTGATAGTTCCATTTCTACTATACCTTTAAACTAATAATTTGGAAAAACCTTCTACATCTAAGGATAGTAGGAGGTTATTTTTTTCTTTAGTGTTATATATTTTTTATATTAGAAATAGCGCATCTTTCTAATATCTATTTTCAATCACTCCTTCTAAAAACGATATAGTAATGATAGGCGAAACAATGATTATAGCTAATTTTAACAATTTATATTTTATTAGCATAGAATTTAACCTGTTAATGCTTTACATTTATACCGTTCTATAATTCATTCAACATACTATTATACCAAGAAAATAAATGGGATCTGAAAAATGGAATTTAAAGTTTCCGGCTATAAATAAATATTTTTATGTGCATTTTGTCTTCGGTTCTCTAATTATTGGGAATTATTTATGTAATAATTACCTATGTAACCAATTGAATATTAAAATTACCTTATTTTTAGCATTTATTTATTGGTAATGTAGTTATATTATTGTCTTGTAAAGCAAATTTAAGATTGATTGGTATATTTCATCATGAAAAATTTTGAAGGTTGCTTTATCCATAACTATTAGTAATTATTATTTGAGAGAACGTATTATACATATCTTTACAAGTTAATAGAGCGGTAATATTGTTCTCACAGAATAATATAATTTTATTTGAATTCTGGAGGAATATAAAATGACGAAACATAACAAAGGTCGTAAATTTTTCGTAACTACTGCTACAGCAGCACTTGTAGCATCAGCAATCGTACCGGTAGCATCAGCTGCTGAATTTAATGATGCAGATAGCATTTCATCTTGGGCAAAAGAAGCGGTGCAGTTTTTAACTGACAAAGGTTTCATCCAAGGTGATGAAAAAGGAAACTTCAACCCAGCTGGTACACTTACACGCGCTGAAGCTGCTGAAATTTTATCAAAAGCATTAGACTTAAAAGCTACTGGGACAGAAGACTTTACAGATGTAAATGAAAATGACTGGTTCTATAATGCAGTGCTTGCTACTTCACCAGAATTATTTGACGGTATGGGTAATGGTAAATTTGAACCGAAAGCACAATTAACAAGAGAACAAGCTGCTAAAGTTATCGTTCAAGGTTATGAATTAACTGGTAAAGCAGACCTTAGCCAATTCTCAGATGCTTCTAAAGCTTCTAAATGGGCTGTATCTTACTTAGAAACAGCTGTTGAAAATGGTGTAATCAATGGTAAAGGATCATTATTAGCGCCACAAGATAAAATTAGCCGCGAAGAATTCGCTACTATGGTTAAACGTACAATTGATGCAGTTAAAGAAGTAACACCAGCAGTAGAATCTGTAAAAGGACTTAATGCAAAAGAATTTGAAGTGAAGTTCAACACAGCTGTTGATGCAAAAGATGCTGCTGTAACAGCGAAATATGCGATTGACGGTGTAACGATTACGAACGCTAAAGTATCTGAAGATGGAATGACTGTTACTTTAACAACTGATAAAGAAATTAAGTTAACAAATGGTAAAGTGACTGTAAACCCAATCAAAACAAAAGCAGATGCAAAAATTCTAACTGAAGAATTTAATAAATTAATCACATTTGCTGATACAACTCCTGTTAGCGTAAATTCTGTTGAAGCTAAAGGCACAACAGCGGTAATCACTTTCGATGAGCTTGTACAAAACGAAGGAACAGTAAGCTTAAACGGTACTGAACTTGCTAAAGATCGTTATACTTTATCTGGAAAAACATTAACAATCAAAGGTTTAACTGCTGATCAAACTTATAAAGTAGACATCGTAGGGGCAACTGACTTCGCTAATAATATCGCAAATCCAATTGCAGTGAACTTCACGGTTCTAAAAGCAGACGTTGATAATTCTAAACCAACTGTTTCTACTGCAGTGAATGGAACAGAAATCACGTTTGATTTCTCAGAAGAATTAATGAAACAAAATCTTGATGCAGATGCTGGTGCTACTGCTGCAGAATATGCAAAAGTAACAGTTGGTTCTACTGTTTACTACTTAAAAGATGCTGATATGAAAGATACAGAGGATAAAACTGTATTTACTATTGATGCAAAAGCTGCATTAGGGACAGCTACATTCATTAATGCGGACGTGAAAGTAGAAGGACAAAAAGATTTAGCTGGTAATGCTGGAGATGCATTTGAGTTCAAGGCTATTTTATCTAAAGATTTAACGCCTGCTTCACTTGTAACTACTTCTACTAAAATGTTAGTAGCTGATGATGTGAATGCTACTACTGATGTAGATGCTCTATACCTTACTTTTAGCGAGCCAGTAAAAGTAGATGGTAAATTAACAGTTAAAACTCAAAATGGTATTGCTTACACTACTGGAAAAGAAACAGCTGTAAAAGCAGATGCTGGTTACGATGTAGATGGTAACGGTAAAATTGAGGGTGCAGAGAAAAACACTGTGAAGGTGGACATTGATTTAGATAGCAATTCAACATATACATTTGAATTATCTGCTAAAGCAGTTGCTGATTTAGCTGGCAACGTAACAGCAGATACAATCACATTCAATGTGACAACTGGCACGTATGAAGCTACACCTGAAACTACTACAGATTCATTAGTATTTGGAGCTACACCAGTTGTAGTAACAGATAACAATGTATTCACTGTTGAATATGCTGCTGATGTGACTGCAACAGCAACAAATGCTTCTAACTACACACTTGGAGGAAAAGAGCTACCTGCTGGCACTCAACTTCAATTTGTTGATGGTACTAAAAAAGTACGCTTCACTTTACCAGAGGGTTCTATCACTGCAAATGGTAATTATGTACTTGAAGCTAAAAATGTAGTAGATACTAAAGGTAACACTCTTAAAAATGGCAAAGCGACAACTCTAGTTGCTCTTAAAGAAAATATTGTGCCTGTAGCTTCTAAAGTAACAGTTGTAGATAGCAAAACATTTACAGTTGACTTCACTGAAAGCATTGCTGATCAAGCTACGCCAACAGGTTTAACAGTGAAAATTGCTGGCTCGACTGTGGAAATTGCTTCAGCTGCTGTAGCTAATGGTAAATTAACTGTAACAACTAAAGCTGACTACGCTTTAACTGATAGCATTGTAGTTGAATTTAAAGCTACAAACCTTGTTGATGCAAATAACAACAAAGTAAAAGACGGTTCAGTTTCAAAATAATTAAGCTGATTATGTAAGAAAGCCCTGTGGATTTCCACAGGGCTTTTTTGTTAGTCCACATAGTTTCTACTATTATAATAGGCAACATTATTTATAAGGAAACTCTTTCGGAATCGGTCCGAATGCAATCCAATGATATTTACTATATTTTCCCACCAGAAATACAACCATCCACGTAACAAATAGAGCAACAATAAAGCCTCCCACACTCCAAATATGAAATAAGAGACTATTGCCACTTACAGGTATTTGACGATATAGGAAGAGGAAAAAAGGATGTAATAAATAAATGCCAAATGATAGTGTCCCAAGGTTAATAAGGGCATTTACAAAGGCTTTATTCCCACTATCATAAATCCAGAAAGAAAGCTGTAACACTACCATACAGGCCGATAAAGATTGTAGCTGAAAAACTAGTTCAAATACGATACTGTTGGCTAAATAGGTTTGGGATGAGAAAACATAATAATATAGATAAATATTATAAATAGTAGAAAATAACCAAATAGCCCAAATGAAATATATTGAAACAGGGAAGTTTTCTTTTGTTAGCTGGAACCATCGTTTATACTTTTCAAAATAAATTCCTAAAAATGCACCAGCCAGGAAATAAAGTATATAAGAGAATGAAATACTCCCTCTGAATGGATACTGCCAAAACTCAGCATTTAATTGGATAAAAATCCATTGAAGAGCTAGTCCTATCCATATTAGGTGAGGGGATAGGGCGGGTTTTTTCTTTAAAATATATAAGAATAACGGGAACAATAGATAGAACTGCACCATAATAAATATATAGTATAAATGAGTATATGCTTTTCCAATTAGTAGTTTCTCAAGAAATTCAACACTAAAAAGGGCGTGCCATGTTAATGAAAAATCGTGCGTCACATAAAATTGCATGGCTGCATAATAAAAGACGGAAAAAAAGAGATAGGGAATAAGTATTTGGGTAACTCTTTTTTTATAAAAACGAACAATCAGTGTTTTTGTGAAATCCTTTTGTATATAGTTGTAAAATAAAACAAACCCACTTAAAAAAATAAAAACAGGAACAGCGAATTTGGGGGAAATATTCAAAAATACGTAAATGGAGTAGAGTCTTGATTCGCTGGATAAAGCTGTAACAGGTGTACTAGTAGAATGGATAAGAAGTACAGCTAGTATAGCTAAGGCCCTAGTAATATTTAATTCATCTATATGTGCTCGTTTCATATGATCATCTCCAAAAATAGTTGATAGTTTTTGATTTCCCTAAGTTTAATGCTCATATACATTAATGGTATGTTTGAGAACACGAATTTAGACAATTTTTTATGACGCTTGACTAGAAGCAACTAGTGATATGTTCATGGCCTACTATAAAGAGCTTTTATGTCCGGCAGATGTCAAACAAAAAAAGCTACCATGCTGAGGCATAGTAGCTTGTAGGAATAAAAGTCGTATGATAAAAGCCTTCCTACATTCATTTGTAAGAAGGCTTTCGTTTAATTTATTTATAATTTCACAAGGAATCTACCTCTTGCTTGACCTTTCAGTAACATAGGTAAAACATCTGGAAGTTGCTGCAATGTTACCTCTTGATGTATGAAGCGTTCAAGGTTTGCTGGTTTAAAATCTGTTGCTAAGCGATTCCATATTTTCAATCGTACATCCATTGGACAATAAACAGAATCAATTCCAAGTAAATTCACGCCTCTTAAAATGAAGGGGAAGACACTTGTAGGAAGGTTTGTTCCTGCTGTTAACCCACTGCTAGCAACTGCACCTCCATACTGAATTTGGCTTAATAAAGAGGCAAGTGGCTCTCCTCCAACAGAATCGACAGCTGCAGCCCATTTTTGTTTGCCTAACGCTCTAATTTTCCCATCAAATACCTCTCCACGATCTACAATTGAACTGGCTCCAAGGTTATTCAAGTATTCATGTTCTGAATCTTTTCCTGTACTTGCTTCTACTTGATAACCTAGTGTTGAAAGAATCGAGACAGCAAAACTGCCTACACCCCCAGTTGCACCCGTAACAAGGACTTTCCCTTTCTCAGGATTAATGCCATTTTCTTCGAGTCTTTGAATAGACAAAGCAGCTGTAAATCCGGCTGTTCCTATAATCATTGCCTCTTTGAGAGATAGACCGCTTGGAAGTGGAACAATCCATTTAGAAGGAATTCGAGCGTACTCGCTAAATCCTCCAAAGTGGGCTACGCCAATTTCATAGCTTGTTGCAATTACCTCGTCACCTTCATGGAAACGGGGATCTTCAGAGGATACAACAATCCCAGCTAAATCAATACCGGGTACGAAAGGATAGGAAGTAACGATTTTACCATCCGGTATAGCTGCCAAACTGTCTTTATAATTAATGCCAGAGTAGCTTACTTTAATTAATACCTCACCATTTGGTAGATCATTTAAAGTAAGATCATTAACTTTCACTGTAAAATCCTCATCTTGATTGACTACCAACGCTTTAAAGTTTTCTAATGTCATCGTAAACATCCTCCTCAATATAATTCCATTAAACAGTATCAAAATTATTCTGACCGGTCAATATAAAATTGGACATGGCACACTGTTCATGTATAATGACTTGTATCAAGTCATTGGAGGCTTCTATGAAAAAGAAAGAGGAAGAACGAAAGAAACAAATTATGAAAGCAGCCTTTGATGCTGTTTCAAATTTAGGCTATGATAATGTTACATTACAAGATATTGCCGATCATGCAGATGTTTCGAAAGGTGTCGTTCACTATTACTTTACGAGCAAGCAAAACATCTTATTAGAATTACTGGAATCCACAACAAACAAAATCTATAGTTTTGAAATAAAAGAAATTGCCAAATACGAGAAGGCAATAGAAAAACTTCATGCCTATATAAATGCTGTTTTTGTATCCCCTCAGGACAATAAAAAATTTTACAGAGTGTATTTAGATTTTTTAGCCCAAGCGAATGGAAATGAAGCGTATAAAAAAATAAACTTAAAATTTTATGAGAATTGCTGGGGGATTGGACAAGAAATTATTAAGTTAGGACAGCATGAAGGTGTGTTTTGTGAAGAAATGGATTCCTTAGAAAGTGCAAAAATGGTGAGGGCGATGATTGATGGTTCTTTGATACAATGGTTAACTAATGATTTAGAAGAACAACATCAATATTATAAAGAAACGTGTTTGAATAGTATTTTAAAATTATTAAAAACTTAGAAGTTTTAAAGCCCTACTAGCTACGTCGTAGGGCTTTTTTTCTGTCCAAATAATTGCCTAAAGCTATTTTAAATAAAATTTTTAGTAGAAAAAAGGAATGCCAATATTAAACAAAATAGTATCTATTTTCAATATTATTGCAATAAATAGTGTTTAAACCTTAAATTACCTTAAAAATTTTCAAAAAAAACTATAAAAAAAGAATAGTTTTACTGTTCTGTTTTTGAAATTTCTGACAATAAATGATGTAAAATTGTAAAATATTGTTTGTGTATTCATTACTTTGCTGTTTATGCATTCATTTATGCATGATGAAATCTATGTTTTTAATAATCCAAACTGTATAAAAATTAAAAATAATGTCGAGTTGAGTCAATTTTTCATTTTCTTTATACTGTGAAAGTAATTATTGGAGAGGAGAAAATTATTATGCGCAAAGAAGTGACAATTATTGGGGTGCCAATGGATTTGGGTCAAACGAGAAGAGGAGTTGACATGGGGCCGAGTGCAATTCGATATGCTGGTCTAACAGATCGACTTGAGGGTCTTGGATATTCCATTCAGGACGAAGGGGATCTGACTATCGAACTCGTTCATAAAGATGTAGAAATAGAGGCAACAACTAACTTAAAAAATTTAAAAACTGTAGCTGATGCTAATGACAAGCTTGGTCAAAAAGTAGATCATGTTATTTCCTCAAAACGCTTTCCTTTAGTTTTAGGTGGAGATCATAGTATTGCCATTGGTACATTAGCAGGTGTTTCCAAACATTATGAGAATCTAGGCGTTATTTGGTATGATGCCCATGGTGATTTAAATACAGGTGAAACATCACCTTCAGGTAATATTCATGGAATGTCTTTGGCAGTAAGCTTAGGACTTGGTCATCCGTTACTTACGAATATTGGTGGCTATGCGCCAAAAGTGAAGCCTGAAAATGTTGTTATTATTGGGGCACGTGATTTAGATCCAGGTGAGAAACAACTAATTAAGGAAATTGGCATTAAGGTGTATACGATGCATGAAATCGATCGTTTAGGCATGACGACAGTAATGTCCGAAACGATTGAATATTTAAAGGAACGCACTGACGGTGTCCATTTATCTTTAGATTTAGATGGCCTTGATCCTAATGATGCTCCTGGTGTAGGAACTCCAGTGGCAGGTGGTATTAGCTACCGAGAAAGTCACCTTGCTATGGAAATGCTATCAGAAGCAAATATTATTACTTCTGCAGAGTTTGTAGAGACAAACCCAGTTTTAGATCAATATAATAAAACAGCTATCGCTGCCGTAGCTTTAATCAGCTCACTCTTTGGTGATACATTACTTTAAGCAAACGATTGGGAAGATGAATGAGCCTATAAGGAAGAACTTTTTTAATAAAATTAGGTCGCCACAACCGAATATTAGAAAATTGCTCTCCCTCATTATAGTTTACAATAGAACGAATTAATGCTCTAGACTAAACGGGAACTTTTATTTGTCAGAAAATTGACTGTTCACAAAATAGATTAAATTTTATAAATCAAATCTATTGATATTTCTACTAATTATCTTTTTGTACTTACAAAAGTAAGTGCTTACAAGGTAATAGCATAAGGGGTTTTTTTATGGCATCAGAACAATATGAATTAAAAAGAAGTATGAAAGCTAGACACTTGTTTATGATCTCACTTGGGGGTTGTATAGGAACGGGGTTTTTCCTTGGATCAGGCTTTACCATTAATCAAGCCGGACCAACTGGGGCCATTCTTTCTTATTTAGTAGGCGGATTAGTGATGTATCTAACGATGCTTTGTTTAGGTGAATTATCAGTGGCTATGCCAGTATCTGGTTCATTTCAAACATACACGACGAAATTTATAGGTCCTGCTACTGGCTTTGCTGTTGGCTGGCTGTATTGGCTAGGCTGGGCAGTAACGGTTGCCCTTGAATTTTTAGGCGCTGGACAACTTATGCAAAGATGGTTTCCAGAATCACCAGTATGGATGTGGTGTTTAATATTCGGGGCCCTGCTCTTTTTGTTAAATGGTTTATCAGCAAAGGCATTTGGTGAAGCGGAGTTTGTCTTTTCTAGCATTAAAATTTTGGCCATCATTATGTTCCTAGGAGTTGGGGGAGCAGCTATGTTTGGCTTGATCGATATGAAGGATGGAACGGAGGCTCCATTCCTTACTCATTTTTATGAGGGGGGACTATTTCCAAATGGTGTAACAGCATTGCTTATAACGATGATCACTGTGAATTTTTCATTCCAAGGGACAGAGTTAATTGGTATTGCTGCAGGGGAAAGTGAAAATCCGGAAAAAACGATTCCTAAATCTATTAAACAAACCGTATGGCGTACGCTTTTCTTCTTTGTTCTATCCGTGGTTGTGCTTGCAGGGATGATTCCTATGGATAAAGCGGGAGTTGTTGAAAGCCCATTTGTAGTTGTATTGGATAGTATAGGTATACCTTATGCGGCTGACATCATGAACTTCGTTATTTTAACAGCATTATTATCGGTTGCTAACTCGGGTCTATATGCAGCAACGCGTATGTTATTTTCTCTTTCCGTTGAAAAAATGGCTAGCCCAGTTTTAGGGAAGGTTAATAAGAGAGGGATTCCTATGAACGCATTATTAATAACACTTGCTGTAGCCGGATTATCACTTCTGTCTAGTGTATTCGCTGCAAAAACAGTTTTTGTTTGGCTTTTATCGCTAGCTGGTTTAGGCGCTCAAATAGGCTGGATTGCAATTACAGCATCACAAATCGCCTTTAGACGATCTTATGTCAGACAAGGGGGAAAAGTGGAGGATTTAAAATTCAAAGCTCCACTTTATCCAATCATTCCAATTATCGGTTTAGTCGCAAACTGTATTGTTATGGCGAGCTTGGCATTTGATCCATCGCAACGATTGGCACTTTATTGTGGTGGAGCATTCTTTATCGGCTGTTACGTCGTTTATTACTTAAAAGTGAAGAAGACTAAGGCAATAAAAATAAGTCAACAAGAAGTACAGTTAAAATTAGATCAAAAAATGTATCTTTAAGTATGGGGAGTAGCTGCTAAGACGGCTACTCTTTTCTATTTTTCCTCCTCAATCCCACAAATTTAGAAAAATGAAGGACGTATTTCATAAAAAATTGTTCCAATAAAAAGAGAAAATATTTATCGTTTTTCGATAAAAAAATATTGAAATTAGATAATGTATCGTATATTCTTCATACAAGAAGAATTTAGATTTGCACACTAAGTTCCTCATACTTTGTATCATTACTGAGGTGAATGTATGATGAAGAATTTTTTGAAAGACTTAGGTTACTTTACGTACCAGCAATCATTATCTTGTATTTTTCCAGTCGTAATATTTATTACTCTCGCGCTCTCAAAAGTAATTCATATACCAGGCGTTGCAAGATACGATTTCATTTTAATAATCTGTCTTGTGACACAATACTTGATGTATAAATTTGGTCTAGAAACGAAAGATGAAATAAAAGTGATCTGTCTATTTCATATTATTGGGCTTGTTCTTGAACTATATAAAGTGAATGTTAATTCTTGGTCTTATCCAGAAGAGGCTTGGTCAAAAATTGGAGGTGTACCATTATATAGTGGCTTTATGTATGCAAGTGTAGCCAGCTATATTTGTCAGGCGTGGCGCAGGTTTGATTTAAAGATTGTCAATTGGCCAAAGAGTTATATAGCTATTCCACTAGGTGCCATGATTTACTTGAATTTTTTCACACACCATTTTATTTACGATTTAAGATGGCTGTTAATGGTGTTACTTTTCATTGTGTTTTACCGTACAGTTGTCAAATTTACCGTACGCAATAACATCTATCAAATGCCGATTGTCGTATCATTCTTTTTAATTGGGTTTTTCATTTGGATTGCGGAAAATATTGCTACATTTTTTGGTGCATGGTCCTACCCTAATCAAGAAGTAGCCTGGACGATTGTTCATTTTGGGAAAATCAGTTCTTGGTTTTTACTTGTCGTTATTAGCATTATGATTGTGGCTCAGCTAAAGTTATTTTATCGAGATTCGGGTGAGTGAATGAGGAATTAGAAACTCTTTATATTAAATAGTTTGAAGTTGTACCCACCGGTTTTCATCAAACTGTCCCTTTTGTAGGCGCCCTTCCTGCTGTAGACTCCTCTGTAGAAGAGAAATAGGGGGGTAAAAAATGAAAACGGACATTCGAATGCATCTAAGAGCATGTACAGATGACAACCAAATAAAACAATTTTTAGAGGACGCACAAACTGCTTTTCTTGGGTTAGTGGATGAACATATGCCATATGTTATTCCATTTAATTATGTCTTTAAAGATGGATATTTTTATTTTCATGGAGCGAATGAGGGAAGAAAAATAAATATTATTGAGACCAATCCACATGCATGTATTACAGTATGCGAAACGTTTGGAACAATGGTAGACCCCATTCCTGCTGAAACGGATACAGCATATATGAGTGTGGTTGCGAATGGTCAAGTGGAAATAGTAATAGATTTAAATGAAGCAACTGCTGCCATGCAGGCAATGCTTGATAAATATGTACCGAGCTATTACCATACTCGATTATCGAAAACACATATCGAAAAGTATCAATCTTCTTTAGGGAGTAAAACACTTGTCTTGAGAATGAAACCTATTACGATAACAGCTAAAGAAAATAAATTAAATGAACAAATGCAATTTTATCCAGGGAGAATTGTAAAACAAGATATGTCCCAAAAATCTTCTCCTACTGCCATCCATTCTTAAAATTAAGGCGCTGTAAAACAATTAGCTTTATAGAATGGATGTCGTTATAAAAAAGATTTGGAAATATGTTATTTCCGAATCTTTTTTTAGTTGGTTTCGAAAATAAACTATTCTTATTTATAGATATAGCAATAAGGAAGTGCTATAATGCGTGTGAAAAAACGTGGAAAATTCGAGGATAGAAGGAGGAGCAGTTTGTTTGAACATTTTAGTAGTTGACGATGAAAAAGAAATTGCAGATTTAATAGAGCTTTATTTAAAAAATGAAAATTATAATGTACTTAAATATTATACAGCTCAGGAAGCATTGGCTTGTATTGAGCGTGAAGGTTTAGATTTAGCTATTTTAGATATTATGATGCCACATATTGATGGCTTTACCATTTTACAAAAAATACGTGAAACCTATAATTTCCCTGTCATTATGCTGACGGCTAAGGAAGAGGAAATTGATAAAATAAATGGATTTTCTTTAGGAGCAGATGATTATATTACAAAGCCTTTTCGACCGTTAGAGTTGGTCGCTCGCGTTAAGGCACAGTTACGAAGATTTACGTTATACAACCAAAGCTCGAAGCCACATGAAAATATGATTGATTTTGCAGGTTTAATGATGAACAAAAATACGAGACAAGTCTTGTTAAATGAAAGACAATTATCCCTTACACCTACAGAATTTTCCATATTATGGTATTTATGTTCGAATAGAGGAAAGGTTATTAGCTCAGAAGAGTTGTTTCAGGAAATATGGGGAGAAAAATATTTCAATAGCAATAATACAGTTATGGTTCATATTCGGCATTTGCGCGAGAAAATGAATGATTCTGTAGAGAATCCCAAATTTATTAAAACGGTTTGGGGAGTGGGGTATACAATTGAAAAATGAGTTTGGAAGACTGAAGAGGAAAATGATTTTACAAATTATTTTTATTCTTGCTGTGGCCATTATATTCGGTTTGATTATCAACTTTGCCCTCATCGATGGTGTTTTGCAAAAGCCTTTCGCCAATGCTTTTATGTCTTTTTGTGAAAATGTTTTACAATTAGATTATTATGCAGCCCGACAAGCTTATTTTGTATTATTCCAACAAAATAAACCCCTTTTGCTAACGATAGGATTCATTTTATTACTGCTAGTTATTTTTTATATGGCCTTATCTCGTTTTACTCGTTATTTTCATCAAATTAGTTCAAGTATCTCCATGCTTTCTGACGAGTCAGAACAGGAAATCCACCTACCTCCTGAGCTAGATTTTTTGGAGAAAAAATTAAATGATGTAAAAAATAAATTAGAAAAACGGGCAAGAGATGCGCAAGAAGCAGAGCAACGGAAGAATGACCTTGTTGTTTATTTGGCACATGATATTAAAACCCCTTTGACTTCGATTATTGGCTACTTAAGCCTTTTAGACGAGGCTAAGGACATGCCTGTGGAGCAAAAAGAAAAATATGTAACAATTACGCTAGAAAAATCTTATAGGCTTGAGCACTTAATCAATGAGTTTTTTGAAATTACTCGATTTAATTTACAATCCATTATTTTAGAGAAAGATTCAATTCCTCTAAACTATATGTTGATGCAAGTCGCCGATGAATTTTACCCATTGTTAACACCTAGAGGTCAAAAGGCAATCGTCCATATCGATGGAGATATTACTATTTATGCAGATGGAAATAAATTAGCAAGAGTATTTAATAATATTTTAAAAAATGCAATGGCCTATAGTGATCCTAATAGTACAATTGAAATGAGTGCTAAAAAAGAAAATAATGAAACATGTATTTCGTTTTCAAATACAGGAAAGACGATCCCTCCTGAAAAACTAAAGATGATATTTGAAAAGTTCTATCGTTTAGATAATTCAAGATCCACACAAACTGGTGGTGCGGGACTAGGTTTAGCTATTTCAAATGAAATTGTACAAGCCCATGGCGGAACAATTACAGCTACTTCTAGTAATGAAAAAACGATCTTTACTGTCAGGATTCCGGGTAATTCTTAAGAAACCTTAAGAATTCACTAATAGTTAATTAAAATAAAGCTCCTCTTTTTATGTTTGAATTAAGACATAATGAGAAGGAGTTGTTTTTATATGTTTAAGAGAAAAGGTATTTTTACTATACTATTCATTTTCGTCATGTTGTTTGTTTATTTTATATGGGCTAAAGAAACGCCTGTATCCTTACAAGTCAACACGCAATCGTTTGACACGCCAACAAAGAGTGGCGATATGATGAATGTTAATTTATATAGCTCGAATGCTATTCTAGTGAATTTAGATGATAATAAAGTTCTGATA
Source organism: Lysinibacillus sp. A1 (assembly GCF_000801965.1). Lineage (NCBI taxonomy): Bacteria > Bacillati > Bacillota > Bacilli > Caryophanales > Bacillaceae > Lysinibacillus > Lysinibacillus sp. A1. The sequence continues at coordinate 95,867 of NZ_JSZM01000005.1, read as the reverse complement.
GATAAAAATAGCGAGGAAGTTATTTACCCTGCATCATTAACAAAAATGATGACGGTTTTAGTGGCTATCGAGCAGATTCCTAATTTACAGGAAGAAATTGTTTTAGGAAATAATATATTTAATCATTTATACGAAGCGAACGCATCACTTGCTGGCTTTCTTCCAAATGAAAAGCTTACGCTAGAGGATTTATTATATGGTTCTATGCTGCCATCAGGCGCCGAGGCTTCCATCGGTTTAGCTGAATATATTGCTGGTTCGGAAAGAAAATTTGTAAATCTAATGAATGAAAAGGCCCAACAGTTAGGCATGAAAAATACTCATTTTATGAATACTACTGGATTGCATCATACAGAGCATTATACGACTGTCAAAGATATGTCTTTACTTTTGCAATATGCATTAACAAATGATGAATTTCGTCAAGTGTATACAGCGGAAAGATATTCTATCAAACCTACAAATCGTCATCCAGAGGGAATAACCTTTACAAATAAAATGTTTCAAAATATGACAACAAGAGCATTACCAGGTGGAGAAATTTTAGGTGGGAAAACAGGCTATACGGATGATGCGGGTTTATGTTTAGCAAGTTTAGCTACAATAAATGGACAAGAATACATCTTAGTAACAGTAGGGGCTGAAGGGAATTCTCGAACAGAACAATATAATATAACAGATGCATTTTCCGTGTATAGTCAATTATAAATTAGTTTCATGTAGCTTTAGAGATTCATCTGAAATCATGTAATGTTGAATTGATAGAAAATTAATAATTATTTTATTTTTCATCTTATCAAAAATGCTTTATAGTAAATGTATTCAAACATATTTGCTTCGAAGGAGGATACAATGGGGAGATTGGTTCATTTTGAAATTCATGTAAGTGACATGGAGAGGGCAAAGAATTTCTATGGAAACGTATTTGGTTGGTCATTTCAAGATTGGAGTGACTACGCAGGAATGCCGTATTTTGGAGCAGTAACAGGTGTTGAGGATGAGCATGGCATTGATGGCGCTTTAATGCAACGTCAAGGTCCTCCTCCAGAGCCTAACCAAGCTATGAATGGATTTGCTTGTACGATGGGCGTAGAAAGTTATGATATAACGGAAGCCAAAATTCTAGAAAACGGTGGCCAAGTAGCTATGCCAAAGTATGCATTACCAGGTATGGCATGGCAAGGATACTATATGGATACGGAAGGCAATGTATTTGGTATTCATCAGCCAGATAAAAATGCAAAGTAAGAATGATGTAGCCTTAGCTATGTAAATAGGGAAGAGTGCATTAAAGCTAATTGAATCTCTGAGGCAACCCAACCAAACTAGTAAGACTTATGTTCTTTTATGAACATAGGTCTTTTTTGATGGGCGACATCGCATGAACAAAAGGGGCAAAAATGGTGAAATTTTCAAGTTAATGATGTATTATTTTAGTAAATTTGTTATGGTAAATAAAGGTATTTAAAATGTACCATAATGATCGAGGAGTAATCGTGATGAAAAGAAGACAACGAATGTTATTTTTGGTGGCGCCCCTATTACTTTTAAGTGCTTGTAATAGTGAGATGGAGGGGAGCACGAACAATGAGAAAAAGTATATATCGTCTATTCAAAAAAAGGAAACTTATGAAATTCAACCTTCTACTAAATTCAATATTGCTAGAGGCTCCATAATCAAGAATATGAATAATGCATTAAATATGAATGAAATAGAAAGAGGTTTAATGGAATTATCCATCCATCAATTTCCAACTGATAAGTTTTATTTGCAGGAAGGTCAATATGTAAGTGATGAAACAATTAGTCAATGGCTAAGTAGAAAAACAAATGATGATGTAGGTTTAAACCCTGCAATCGAACATAAAACCGATAATGTTTTAGAGGATGAAAAAAGGTATCCCTTAATCCTTTCCCATGTATTGGAACAAAATTTTATTAATAAAGAAACTAGTAAAATGGAAGGCATGTCAATTGCAATATCGTTAAATGAATATTATGACATACGAGTAACTGATGGTGATGGTTTAATTTACACTGGGCAAGTGAAAGTAGACCAAAACGATGATGATGTCGATGATGTCAAAAACTTTGGTAAAAAAGTAGCTGAAAAAATAGTTAATGATATTAGGGGAAATGTAAAAATACCGAATGTTCCTATTTACCTTACATTATTTCAAGAATCGAATATAAATGATATTATTCCAGGGGTATTTTTAGCAGAAACGTTTATCCCTCAGGGGGAAGCTAGCATTACAAAATGGGCTGAAATAGATAAGAAATTTTATATATTTCCCTCGGAAGCGTTATATAGTTTAGATCAAAATATGTATACTAAATTATTGCTTTTTAAAGAGGACATTCAGGAAGGATTTAAACATGTAAACCTAAAAATATTTGGCAAGCTACGATATGAAGAAGGCAAATTAACAGATATTCAAATAGAGGTGAATGCACCACTTATAAATGAACCAGAGCTGATTGGTCTATTACAGCTCATAAGTACCAATTTAAATAGGATATTAATCGATTATATTCCCATTACAGTTCGGATCATTGATCAGCAACAAGATGTAGGAATTGTCCTTTGGGACCCTATTGAAAAACAAATTTTTGCAAAGCCTATTTAGCTTCTCGACATCGTAAATGTTTAGTTATAACTAGTATTTGAATTAATTGAAATTAGGGGAACTATCCACATTATTAAAGCTTATGACCCATAGGCTAGCTGTTAATAAAGAGGTCAAACTTTTTGCCTCTGGTGATATCTTTTATTATGATAATAGCTATATTTTCCTTTATAGTAAGTGTTTTAAATAATAACGTCTAGGTGCCCATTCAACTGAGGCACCTCTTTTTTATGGCAAATAGCATTGCAATCTTATACATGAATGAGTATGATGAAAATGATAATCATTTTCATTTAAAAGGAGTGGAGTATTCATGAAAAGACATCTCATTATTGGTATGCATCTAGCTGTGCAAAACAAACATGGTGAGAAAGATGTGTTGATGGATGAGCATATTGCATTCGCGAAGCGTGCTGAGGCGGCTAAATTAGATTTTTTATTTAAAGCAGATTATTTAATGGCTCATCCAGAATTAATGGCTAAAACTAAAGGTACAGTTGGGTTAGACCCTAGCTTTTTATTGACTGCAGTGGCAAGAGAAACGAAGCAAATAGGTTTAGTAACGACCATTTCTACCTCTTTTATACCACCCTATTTGATTGCCCGACAATTACAATCCTTGAATTGGATTAGTGGGGGACGTGTAGGATGGAATATCGTGACCTCCATTGATGGTGCCTATAATTTTAGTAACGAGCCTATGCCTTCCTCAGAGGAGCGTTATGCTAAAGCGGCTGAATGTACTAAGGTTGTGAAGCAGCTATGGCATAGTAATCCTTATGAAATGTTAGAAACAGATGGCAATATAGAGAAAATAAAAGAACTTATGAAGCCAATCAATCATGAGGGAGAGTTTTTCCATATAAAGGGGCCGTTAAATATACCGATGCATCCGGCGGGAGAAATTCCATTATTTCAAGCAGGAGCATCAGACGTGGGGCGACAATTTGCAGCAACCGTATCCAATGCCATTTTTGCGGCGACACCAGCTATGGAGGTTGGTATTGAGATGCGCAATGATTTACGGAAACGAGCTGTTAACGTGGGACGTACAGCAGATGATATACGTTTATTACCAGGACTCTATTTCTTTATTGGAGATACATATGAAGAAGCTTTAGACATGTACCATCATGCACACGCACATTTAACCCTGGAGCGTCGGTACGATGCTTTAGAGTCAGTCATTGATTTGAATGTTCGACATATGGCACTACATGATCCTGTAACAGTGGATATGTTACCACCAGAGAATCAAAAAGTACGCAGTCGAACACATGCTGATCTTGTTCGTCGTTACATCATGGAAAATGAACCATCTGTTGAAGTACTGCTTGCTCGTCCAGAAGTAATTGGTTCAGCACATCTTGTAGCAATCGGCACACCACAGCATATTGTCGATCAAATCGTTATTTTTTATGAGGAGGGGGCATTGGATGGCTTTATTGCTGTTCCAGGTGGTCCTGCGAAATCTTTGGATTTATTCTTTAGCGATGTTATCCCTCTGTTAATAGAGCGTGGGTTATTCCGAGCTGAATATGAAGGTAGTACATTAAGTTCCCATTTAGGCTTAAACGTGCAATTATCTAATAAATAAACGAAAAAGGGCAAACAAATAGTTTTGCCCTTTTTTTGCTAGAAGCTCATCCGAACATTAATAGGATAAAGATAGGGTGATTCGGGTTGTTCAATTGTTACCCAATTATCAATATGGATGACAGGTAAGCTTGCCCCCTCATATGTTGTTTGACCAATGGTACCGACTACTTCAAGCCATGTATCTTCTGTGAGCGTAGGTGCCTCAGGAAATTCTGTTAGAAAGCCTACGATACTTGCATCAGCGACACAATGGGTAATAAGAAATCTTGAAATAACTAGTTGCTGATCTGTAAAGCTTTCCTCTTTTAAAACAAAGCCCTTTATTTGAATTTTCTTCCCTACATAATTAGACAAATTTTGATTGATTTCTTCATAGTAAATGGTATAGTCCTCATCGGTCATTTTCAGCATAGGCTGTTGTGAGAGCCGTTGCTTTAATTGTTCATATTGTTTTTTCGTCATCTCCTGTTTTTCCTCCAGAAGTCGGGGGTCAGCATCATGCTCATCGTAAATATTTTCATCGATCATTTCATTTGAAGTCAGGTAATCCTCTATTTTAGATGATTGATTTTGCTGAGTGATTATAAAAGCACCACCCTTTTTATCAGCGATGGCAGCATCCAAAATTTTTGCTGGCACGAAGAAGCCCGTCATGATGGGGGTTATGATAATAAGATAGGCTAGCCATTTTTTTCGTGTAGAAGGAGCGTGAACATGGTCGTGATGAGAGCAGCAAGCTTGTCCGATTGGATGGCATGGCTGGGAAGTCTTTGAGAAAGATATAACTGTTGTTAGTTGCACAAGAAAAAGTATAAAAAATAAAGCGGCAGCTGTTTGACTAAGCCCTTCATATTTAGGGTTGATGAATTTTGTTAGTTCTCCGGTCCAATGCAGATTGGCTATCATAGCCGAGAAAGCGAGGAGCATTAGGGCTCTTAGTGCTTGTTGCACGTGAAATTTCATAGTTTACCCCCTTAGAGATACGCTGAAAGAATCCATATACTAATGTAGACAACTATAGCCACTAAGGCGATTAACGAGAAGACAAATTTTAAGCGAAATACGCTCATCAACATGATGGTATTTTTCAAGTCAATCATCGGGCCGAAAATAAGAAATGCAAGAATGGATGGTGTAGAGAAAACGGCGCTAAAGGATGCGCCAATAAAGGCATCGGCCTCCGAACAAAGGGATAAAATGAAGGCTAAGCCCATCATGACCAAAATTGAGGAGGATACACCATCTCCAATTTCAACGAGTGCTTTGGTAGATACATAGGTTTGCACAAAGGCAGCTAAAAACGCCCCAATAATGAAATATTTGCCCACATCAAAAAATTCATCAATGGCATGTTTAAACATAGTCATTAGTTTTGTGACGAAGGATGTTTGTTGATTAGTAGTTGTCAATGAATAGGGCTGTAAGGAATGTTTAAATTGTGAGCCTTTAAAAAACAAGCTGATGAGTAATGCGACTACAATGGCAATAACAAAGCCAATTAGCATCCGAAGGCTAGCTATTCTTAAATCATTGCCAAATGCCATATAGGTAGAAAGAATAACGACTGGATTAATGAGCGGGCCAGTTAACATAAATCCCATAGCTGCATGAATAGGTACACCTTTGGCAATCAATCTCTTAACAATCGGAACAATTCCACATTCACAGGCTGGAAATAAGGCTCCTATAAGACAGCTCATAACAACAGCCAACAGAGGGTTTCGAGGAATACACCTTTGAATATGTTCCTCTGTAATGAAAATTTGAATAAAGCCAGCAATGAGTATTCCCATTAAGACAAATGGTAATGCCTCAATTAAAATACTTAAAAAAATGGTGTTCAAACTGAGTAAAGACGAGCTTAGATTGTTCAGTGCAGAGATGTTGAACAAGATTAGCGATAGAATACTAATAAATAGAATGAAGAGGAACCAAAAATTCAATGCATATTTAGAGAAAGCGAGACGTTCCACAAATACCTCCTTAAAGTGTAATGATTACGTTTTAATACAAGGTATGTGATAAAAGTTTCTGTTAGTACTTTCAAAAAAAGAGAAAATATAAGCTATTTCCCACTAACTTATTACTTTCTCTCCTCTATCAATTTATTGATGAGCATATTTAGTTCTATATTGCTTAGGGGTGATACCAGTAAATTTCTTAAAAACTTTAATAAAATAGCTTTGGTCTGTGAAATTAAGTAAAGAGCCGATATCTAAGATTGGATAGTTTGTAAATGTTAAGAGCTTCTTCGCCTCATCAATCCTTTGCTGCTGAATATATTCAGTAAAGGAAATCCCTACTTCCTTTTTAAATAAGGAGGAGAGATAATTGGGGCTTAAATGGCAAATAGCTGAAAGTTGATCGAGTGTTATATCTCCGTATAATTGATTTTCAATATAATGAATACAAGCAGTAACGGGAGCCGAATATTTCCTTGTTTTGGCTTGTGCTACACGACTTGTGTAGTCGTAAATAGCTTCCTCCATTAACGAAAGAATGTCGATTAAACTATTTTGATCCTCTAGTTTCTGAATGTAAAAATCACTTAGTGTAAAGGCTGTTTCTTCGTTTAACCCACCTTCAATCGCTGCACGACAAATTAGGGCAATCCCTGTAATCATCAAATATTGTACACTTTTTAAATTATTACGCTTTGAAAGTACTCCAAGTTCCGCTTGTTCAACAATGGAATAGTTCAAGACTTCTGTTAATTTCTCCATACGCCCATTTTTCACATTGTCTAATAATATTTTTTCATAGTAAAGATTTGTATGGACAATATCATTTCTTCTGGCATACGAAAGCTCAAGCGCTGTATGTCCCTCATGGCGAATAAGAGGCTTTAGCTCTTGGTTGTAATGAATTACTGCTGTTTTATTTAATTTCCGCTGATAGATGGAATAATAAACAAATAAACTAATAGCTAAGCGCTGCTGATAATGAAGAGTAGGGATCGGCTCGTGCTCATGATAAGTGGTTTCCTCCAATTGTGGTGAAAGAGAGGGACCGACAATTATGGCTCCTAAATGCTTTTTGTTTATGATGAGGTTGATCAAGAAGAAATTAAAATTAGCGATAGTGAAAAAAAACGGATAGTCCGATGAAGACGTATGGTAAGGATATGTTTTCAATTGTTCCTTTATAGAATGATAGGATGGATGATTGAGACATTCCGCTGATGCATATTCAAAAATTATTTCTCCCGATGCATGAATATAAGAGACAGGAAGATGATGTGTTTCATAAACGAGTTGACTTATGTATTGAAGGTCGATAGTAGATATTTTCACGTGTTACACACCTCAGTTCTTCATGGTGCTTTCAAAATGAAAGCAGTTACAATTTTTATGGACAGACAATGGGAAAGTACTATTTTGTGTAAAATAATACAATAAAAAAGGGGAAAGTAGCAATAAAATAGACCATGTATTCAACATAATAGGGGGAATGGAAGATGGATCTTTTAAATAAAATTGCCGTAGTAACGGGTGCTGGAAGCGGTATTGGAAGAGCAAGCAGTTTAAAGCTTGCTAGCAACGGTGCAAAAGTCGTGATCGTTGATTTCAACAAGGAAACGGGAGAAGAAACATTAAAATTGGTGAAAGAACAAGGAGGAGAGGGAATCTTCGTTCAAGCTGATGTTTCGAAAAGTGAAGATGTAGAGAAATATGTGAACGCTGCCGTTGAAACATACGGTCGTATTGATGTATTTTTCAATAATGCAGGAGTGATTCAAAAAATTTCCCCATTAACAGAGATTGCTGATCATGAATATGATCGCATTATGTCAATCAACGTAAAAGGAGTTTTTCTTGGCTTAAAACATGTGATTAAAGTAATGGAAGGACAAGGTAGTGGCTCTATTATAAATACAGCTTCAACGGCTGGTGTTCGTAGCGAGCATAGTATGGCTGTTTATTCTGCAAGTAAGCATGCAGTTATTGGTTTAACAAAATCTGCTTCATTAGAGTATGTGAAAAAAGGTATTCGTATTAATGCGATTTGTCCTGGTGGAGTGGAAACAGCCCTAACAAACAGTGTAACTGCTATGTTTGAAACAGGGGGCTATATTCCAGAGGAAATTCCAAATATGAGAATGGGACGTTATGCTAAACCAGAAGAATTAGCAGAAATGGTTGTTTTCCTAGCATCAGACAAAGCAAGCTATATGACAGGCTCTATCGTAGTAGTTGATGGTGGCTTAACATTATAAAATGAAGAAATCCAGTGAACAACTAGTCACTGGATTTTTTCATGTTTATTTGACAAGCTATAATGTGAATTTTTTAAGCTCACTCATTAATGTATCCGTCATTTTTTGAAGATCGACAATTTTTGTATTTATTTTTTGGAAGGATACTAGTTGTTCCTGTGTTGAGGCTGAAATTTCCTCTGTACCTGCGGCTGTTTCTTCTGTAATCGCAGAAATATTTTCAATCGTACCATTCACTTGCTGGCTCATTTCATTTGTTTGCATCATTTCCTTAGTGAGATGCTGTAAATCATGATGGATATCAGTAATATGATTAGTAATGGCTGCAAATGAATGTTCCGTTTCTAGCATTGATTGTGCTTGCTCATTCGAAAGCTCATGCCCTCTTTCAGCCGTTTCTAAGATGTGATCTATACCATCTTGAATATGAGTAACCATTGAAGAAATTAAATTTGTCGCATGCTCCGTTTCAGAAGAAAGCTTTTTAACTTCATCGGCTACGACGGCAAATCCTTTTCCTGCTTCGCCAGCACGGGCTGCTTCAATAGCGGCATTTAAAGCTAACAAATTTGTTTGACTGGCAATTGTATGAACAGCATTAGCGGCTCCTTCGATTTCTGTTGTAAATTGTGAAAATTGAGTAACAGCATTTTTAATTGCTAGTGAGGCACCTTGAATATCCTTCGCAATAGTAGATTGTTTTTCCAATGTAAATTGCCCATTTTGAACGGCATCCAATGCCTGTTTACCATGTATAGCTGATTGCTCTGTTGTGTGAGCAACGGATTTAAATTGATCCGACATATTATTCATAAGAATCGCGACCGATTGAATATCTTCTGACATCGTGTAACTACCCTTTGCTAATTCGTCCGTAGATACTGCTACTTGATTGCTACCTTCGTTAATATTTTGCATATGGCTTGTTACATCCTGTGTAAATAAACTAACATCCTTGCCTATTTGATCGATGGACAACACGGTGCTCTTTAAATTCGTCATCATTTGTGAAAAACTTTCAGTCAATCGATCAATTTCATAACGGCTATTTGATTGATAGGAAAGGGTGGAGGTATCTATCGTGAGATCCCCAGTAGCCGCGCTCTGCGCACATTCTACAATTTGGTTGATAGGTTTCGTAATTCTTTTAGCAGCTACATAGGAATAAACAATTGTTGCTAAGATTAATAGGACACTGCCTATGATAGCTGTTGTAATAATAAAACCAATTTTTTGCTTTGTTACTTGTATCATCTCTTGATACCATTCATTCGTTTCTTTTTTCAGCAAATACATATCATTTAAAATGCCTTTAATTCGAAGAGATTGCTTTTTAACTTCTGGACGATTGTCCTCTTGCAGGCCTGCTTTTGTAGCTTTTTCGAGCGCTGCAAATTTATCTGTAATTTTACTAATTAATTTCTGATGTTCAGGAATTTTCGATAGGGATGCTAATGCATCTAAATTGACTTTTGTTTCTTGTAATATAGCAAGTGCTTCATTTTTATTGGCCTCACTATCTAAATAGGTGTAGTTATTTAATGATTGGCTAGCAACTACGAAGCTTTGTTCAAGCTCTTTCACTGAGAGTAATAGTGCGGTATCATCTTGAGCCGTTGTTTGAATGGAAAATGTTTGAACAATAATAAAACCAATCATCCCCATTGCCAGCAAGATGGGGATCAATGTGTTCATAAATAATTTCTTTCGTAGTGTCACTAACTATCCCTCTTTTCTGCAGAAACTTTTATCGAGCCTGAAACAATCGCTTCACGGGCTTTTTCAATGGCGGCTTGTTGCTCAGACGTTAATGTAATCACACGGATATCAGCTAGTCCTACACCTTGCTCGGCTAGTCCTAGAGCCAAGGATTTTTCAGTTAATTTACCTTCGTCCACCAGTGTTTTTGCGAGTTGAAAAACGGCATGGTCAACATTCTTTAACATAGAAGTGACGACTGTTTTTTCAGCAATATAAAATTGATCGATATCAACCCCAGCTGCATAAATTCCCATTTCTTCAGCTTTTTTTATCGCCCCAAAGCCTGTAAAACCAGCAGCGTGGTAAATGAAATCAACTTGATTTTGAATATATTTATCAGCGATTGCCGCACCAGCCTGTGTATCATCAAAGGTTCCTGCATAGTCACTCATAATTTCAATATTTGGGTTTACATAGCGAGCCCCTTCTATAAAACCATTTTCAAAGTGATGGATAACAGGAGCATCTGCCCCACCAATAAAGCCGATTTTCCCTGTTTTGCTTGTCATAGCAGCCACCATACCAACTAAGAAACTTCCTTCTTGCTCCTTAAAGGTAATAGAGATAATGTTGTTCACATCTGACTGTCCATCAATCAATACAAATTGTTGCTCAGGGAATTGCTTCGCAGTCTTTTCTAGTGCCTCTTGTACAGAAAAACCGAGACCAATGATAATATCATATTTTTCTTCTACAAGCTCCTGTAGCTTCTCCTCATAATTTCCATCTGGTGCCTCTTTATAATCAAATAAAATACCAAGTTCATCCCGCGCCTTTTCAAGTCCTTTAAAAGCAGAATCGTTGAATGATTCATCTCCAAGTCCAGCATCCGATAGTAAAACTCCTATCTTATAACCTTCCGTTGATGTATCTGTCTGAGCCGATGAACAGCCTGCTATTAATAGAGCAATCAAAAGACAAGCCACCATTAATTTCTTCAAAATATGTACCTCCTGTTGTTTCTAGTTATAAAGTATATATCGGCAAAAATTTAATATTTTTAGTCGGATGTCAGACGTCGAATAAAATAAATTTTTGTACGATCTATAAGAATATATATCCAAATCTATATACATAATAAGTTAATAATATAAAGCTAGATAACTAATCAAGTAATATATTTATTAAAGTTTCCCACTTTTCCACGGATGTACAATAACAAAAAAGCCCAACGCAATTTGCGTAGGGCTTTTTTCTAGAATTAAACAGCTCCAAATAATTTTAATAAATTAATAATAATAATGCCGATAATACCAAAGTCTGAATCACCAAAGGTCGTACCTTCATAACCGATATCTCCCATAAAGATTAAAAGTATCGCGGGAATAAAGCTAATTAATAAACCATTAGCAAAGGCACCTGACATGGCACCGATTCTGCCTCCTGTAGCATTGCCAAACACACCTGCTGCAGCGCCAGTAAAGAAGTGGGGAACTAGCCCTGGCACAATTACTTTCAGTCCGATGAAAGGCAGTATAAACATTGAAACAAGTCCAGCTAAAAAGCTAAATAGGAAACCAATGATCACAGCATTCGGGGCAAATGGGAAAATAGTTGGGCAATCGAGTGCAGGCTTCGTATTGGGCACAAGTTTATCAGCAATGCCTTTAAAGGCTGGAACAATTTCAGCAATTAACATCCGTACACCAGCTAAAATGATATATACCCCAGCAGCAAATGTAATCGCTTGCATAATGGCGAAAATAATGAAGTTAGATCCACCAGATAGTTGTGCCTCTATATAGGAAGGTCCCGCGAATAGCGCTACAATGACAAAGAATACACTCATCGTTAAAGAGATAGCGACAGATGTATCACGTAAAAAGCCAAGGGACTTAGGTACCTGTATATCTTCTGTTGATTTTGCTTTATTACCAACGAGCTTGCCAATTTTGGCAGATACATAGTAACCAACACTACCAAAGTGACCGACAGCAAAATCATCACTGCCTGTTATTTGGCGGACAGTTGGTTGCAAAATAGCAGGGAACACTACCATACAAAGTCCGAGTATAATAGAACCGACAATGATAAGAGGTGTCCCACTCATTCCACCAACAGATAAAGAAGCAGCGATTAAACAAGCCATGAATAATGTATGATGCCCAGTTAAAAAGATATATTTTAATGGCGTAAATCGCGCAAGTAATAAGTTCATAACCATCCCAAATACCATAATGAGTGCAGTGGCTGTTCCAAAATTAGTTTGAGCAGCTGCTACGATGGCCTCGTTGTTAGGAATAACTCCCTGTACGTGAAAAGCATGATCAAACATTTTACTAAAATGATCTAACGAGCCAATTAGGACAGTTGCTCCTGCCCCTAGGATCACAAAGCCCATAATCGTTTTTAACGTACCTGAAAGAATAGTGGAGCTTGATTTCTTTTGAATAAATAAACCAATAAATGCGAATAGGCCGACTAATATAGCTGGTGTTCCTAAAATGTCATGCATGATAACATCTAACATACCAACACCTCATCCTATCCAAATTTTTTGTGCTTAAAGCCAAGGTTCCAGCTTTTCCTTAATTTCCGATATATTCATCATATTGACGATACTCACAATGATTGCGTTGTCTTTCGCTAATTCATTCACAATATCAGCTGCACCTAAATAAATATCAGCTTTCTCCGCCTTTGCGGATGCTAAATCCGTATGGGTCACCTCCGCCTCTTTGCCCATAGCCTCTAATGCCTTCTTTACATTTAATTCTAAAATAAAGCTACTTCCTAATCCGCTACCGCATACGACTAATATTTTCATCCTGCTGACTCCTTTGTCGTATATTGTTTGATCTTCTCTCGTATGTCTTCTTCATGCTGACAAGCAATAAGGCTATCAATCTGATCAGGATGTTGTAGCACTAAGGATAGATCAGCCAATGCCTGTAGATGTGATGTATTGTCGATTGCAGCTATAACAATAATTAAAAAGACAGGCTTATTAGGGCTGAAAAAAACAGGCTGCTGTAAACGTAGCAAACTTACTGCTAAGGCATAAACACCGTCTGTTGGCCGTGCATGTGGAATAGCAACTTTCGGCGTAATGACGACATAAGGACCATATTGCTCAATGGATTGAATCATTGCATCGATATAGCGTTGTTCAATTTTATGTTGACGTATTAATGGATTGGCAGCTAAACGAATGGCTTCTTGCCAGGACTGAACAAAGTTTGCAACTTGGATACAATCCTTTGTCAGCAATTGGGTTAGCAAATACATTCCTCCTTTCTAATAAATATATCCCCATTGCATTTTATTACGGCGATCTGTGGAATTATGTCAGAACTGAAGACATTTTTAATCGCTGCGCTACTTCGTAAATCGACATTTTGACAAACTCATCAATGGTATTATCTAACCGCGTTTTAGGATATATAAATTGAATCTTTCTCCGAAGCGTCACATCCTGTAAATCCTTTTTCATTAGTAGACCCGATTTTAATTCTTCTTCAATTAAGGCAGCGGAAACGAAAGCCAAGTTCTTTCCGAAGGTCAGCATTTTTTTTATTGTACTTACCGAATCCAATTCGATGGTATAAGTAGAAGGCTGAAAGGGGTCCATCCACTTTTCGATGAAGTGATTCGTGGAGCTAGATGACGTATGCAATAACAGTTTATTTTTAAGAACATCCTCTCTCGTGATGAGCTTTTTAGAGGCGAGTGCATGTGTTGGGCTTAATGCTAAAACAAGGGCATCTTCTCCGATTGTCTCGTAATGAAGGGCAGTATTTTCCTGTTTAGTCTCCATAATGAGCCCAAAATCTAATTCTTGAAGGGCCACTTTATGTTCAATTTCCGGAGCTGTTTTCACCTCTAACGAAATACGAATCTCTGGATAAGCCATTGAAACTTGATGGATTAAATCGGGCATGAAAATATGTGCGGGTAATCCACTTGCCCCAAGTCGGAGGGAGCCGATATGCCCAGCTAAGAGGTTTTCAATAAAGCGATTCATATCCTTTTGGAGCTGTACAATTTGACGGGCATAATGATAAACACCCTCTCCCGCTTCAGTTAAGCGGTACCCGCCTGCATTTGTGCGAAATAATCGGATACCATATTCCTCCTCAATTGAACGAATATGAAAGGACACAGTTGGGGCTGTAATACCAAGTTCTTTGGCGACTGGAGCTAATTTTTTAAATTCAACGAGTAAGCAAAATGCCTGTAATTTTAAATTATTCATTTTATCCTCCTAAAGTAAATTAGAAAAAATCTTGCATTCACTTAAGTTTATTAGATTTTTTTTAACGAGTTATTAATAGTAGATTAATATTTTCTAAATATGTGGAATTTATAGTAGGTAGTAACGAGGAGGATACTTATGAAAATCTCATTAGCTAATATCGAGAAAAAATATGGACAATCTCAAGCATTATGGCCCATCAATGTGGAGTTAGATCAGCAATTCATTACGATTCTCGGACAATCAGGCTGTGGTAAAACAACTTTATTAAAATTGTTGGCAGGTCTTGAACAGCCAACGAAAGGGGAAATTCGATTTGATGACACTGTCATTTATTCTTCCGAATCTCGTAAAAATGTCAAACCGAATAAACGCAATATCGCCATGGTTTTTCAAGATTTTGCCCTATGGCCTCATATGACCATCTTTCAAAATATCGCCTTTGGTTTAAAGGGGATTATTCCAAAGTCAGACATTCCAGCACGTGTAGAGCATGTGATGCACTTAGTAAAAATGCAAGGGTTTGAGAAACGGAAGCCAGGAGAGTTATCAGGCGGTCAGCAGCAACGCGTGGCACTGGCAAGGGCTTTAGCTACAAACCCTCAATTGATTTTATTTGATGAGCCATTATCTGCCCTAGATGCAGTGCTTCGAGAGCAAATGCAGGATGAAATTATGCAACTTATCCATGAGCTTGATTGCCAAGCCATTTTTGTTACTCACGATCAAACAGAAGCGATGACCATGTCAGATCAAATTATCATTATGGAAGAGGGAAGAATTGCACAAATCGGCTCCCCTGAAGAGATTTATCGTGCACCAGCAACACCTTATGTAGCCGATTTTATTGGAAAAGTAAATTGGTTACACAATGGACAATCTATTGTGCGCCCTGAAGGTGTTTCTCGAATACAACGTCCAGGCACGATTGTTAAGCAAGCGAAGATTGTGAAAAGTACGTTTGTTGGAGATCGTTACCTAGTACAGGCTCAAGTGGAAGGAAAAGCATGGAGCTTTTATGAGAATCAGCCACTAGAACATGGAAAACGACTACAAGTATTTATTGATGAAAATCAGATCTATCAAATGGAGGGTATACATTGAAAAAGCGACGTTTTAAATTATGGGCAACTGCGGGGATTCTACTAACATTGGCATTAGCTGGCTGTGGGAACAAACAGGTGGAGGAGCAGCAACAGGCAAGTGCAAAGACGCAAGAGGAGCAAGTATTAACCGTATATTCTGCGGGCCCTGATGGCTTAGCCGCAAATATTCAGCAAGCTTTTGAAGAAAAAACAGGTATTAAGGTTGAGATGTTTCAAGGTACTACAGGCAAAATTCTTTCTCGTTTAGAAGCGGAAAAAAATAATCCTGTAGCCGATATTGTTGTACTAGCCTCTGTAGCTTCTATGGATGGTCTCAAGGTAACTGACCAGCTACAAAGCTATAAAGATGCCGAAAATAAAGAGAACATCAATCCTACTTGGTCAGACGGAGAAGGGTATTATTTCGGCTACAGTGCCTCGGCCTTAGGTATTGCCTATAATACGAAAAATACAAAGCAGGCACCGACAGATTGGGCAGATTTAGCAAAAGCTGAGTGGCAAAACAAAATTAATATACCGGATCCAAGTTTATCAGGTTCAGCTGTCGATTTCTTATTTGGGTATACGGAAGCAGAGAAAACGGCATGGGCAACAGTGGATACGTGGAAGAACAATGGATTACAAGTCAATGGCGCAAATAAGGAAGCGTTAGATGCAGTCATTACAGGTGAGAAAAATGCAACAATAGCAGGCGTTGATTATATGGCTTACAAAGCAAAAGCAGATGGTGAACCAGTGGAAATCGTCTATCCGAAAAGTGGTACGGTCGTTAGTCCTCGTGCTGTTGGTATTTTGAAGGATGCGAAACATGTTGAAGCTGCAAAGGCATATGTTGACTTTTTATTGTCAGATGAAGGACAAAAGCTTGTAGCAGATGCTTACTTATTACCAGGAAATAAGGAGATTGCGGTAAAAAATCGTGCGGCATTAGATGAAATTCCTCAACTACAAGTTGAGTGGGCAGGTGCTGAAGCCAAGCAACTTGATGTATTAACAAAGTTTATCGATTTATTTCGTTAACCGATAGGGAGGTACATAGTTCTCCGTTGAGTTTTCAAATAGAAGGGTTGAAGTAGTCATGATCATGGAAGGAAGACGAACGTTTGGATTTTTAATGACAATTGTCGTCGTATTTGCTATCGCTCCTTTAATGGCGATTTTGTTCTATACGTTTACAAAAGAGGGGCATTTTGATTTTTCACAGTTTAGCCGAATGTTTGCACATGAACGATTATGGCAGACACTTGGGAATTCAATAGGCTTAGGGATTTTCGTTATGTTAGGTACAACGTTAATTGCCTTTCCTATGGCATTTATACGAACGAAAACAAGCTTATATAAACATGAATGGCTCGATATTGTTTTAACCATTCCATTTATGACACCCCCTTATATTGGTTCTATGGGTTGGATATTGTTTATGCAGCATAATGGTTTTCTTCAACAATTAGTTCCGAGCGCTGCTTGGTTAACGGATTCATTCTTTTCCTTATTTGGAATGGTTATGATTATGAGCTTACACCTATTTCCGTTTTTGTATTTAATGTTAAGAAATACATTACTACGAATGAACGGTTCCTTTTTAGATGCAGCATTGATTTTCGGACGGAATCCGTGGAGAAATTGGGTCAAAATCGTTTTACCACTTATTCTATCTAGCTATGTTTTAGGAAGTTTACTGATTTTTATCAAAACGCTTGCAGAATTTGGAACACCAGCTACATTTGGTAGTCGT
Source organism: Lysinibacillus sp. A1 (assembly GCF_000801965.1). Classification (NCBI taxonomy): domain Bacteria; kingdom Bacillati; phylum Bacillota; class Bacilli; order Caryophanales; family Bacillaceae; genus Lysinibacillus; species Lysinibacillus sp. A1. The sequence continues at coordinate 78,625 of NZ_JSZM01000005.1, read as the reverse complement.
ATTGGTTTTCAAGTATTTACAACAGAAATTCATTCATATTTATCCAGATGGCCGGTCGATATTAGGATGGCGACCTCTCTGTCTTTATTTTTACTCTCGGTTTGTTTAGTCATTTGGTATTTCCAAAATTTAATGGGACGCAAATATACTTATGGCGTGCTTTCAGGGAAAAGTCCTGGAAAACGTGAGGTCACAGATAAATGGTATATAAAAGTCATATCATGGGCCTTTGTCGGGTTGATCCTTTTATTATCTATTGGCATCCCTTATTTTTCGATTATCATCACCTCTTTGCAAAAGGTGAGAGGAGATGGTTTACAAGCAGGGAATTTTAGCTTTGCCTCCTATCAGGAGCTATTCACAGTTGGCAGTGCAGGATTAACAGCATTTTTAAATAGTATTGTTTTTTCCATCATGACGGCCGTGATCACAGCAATTATTGGCTTGCTTATGGCACTCTATATTAAGAAAGGGGAGACAAAGAAACAGCAAGTATTAGACTTCTTTAGCTTAATGCCTAATATCATTCCTGGTATTGTCTTTGTCGTAGGATTGATTATGTTTTGGAATGCTCCATGGCTTCCCGCAACCATCTATAACACAAAAACCATGGTTGTGGTGACATACTGTGTTCTTTTCTTACCCTATTCTGTACAGTATATTAAATCTTCGTTTTCTCAGTTAGATGCTTCCATATTTCAATCAGCGGCTATTTTTGGTCGTAGCAATTGGGATATTTATCGCCGAATCATTCTCCCGTTATTAATGCAGGGCATACTTACGGGTATGATGATGACCTTTATTATTTCGATGCGAGAACTAGTGGCCGGTCTCTTAATTTTGCCACCTTCTGTTGAGACAGGCGCAACGTTTATTTATAGTCAATTTGAGCAAGGAAATGTAGGTGTTGGGATGGCTGTTGCCGTCATTACCGTCTTCATCACGGTGATTTTTATGTTTCTACTCGATTGGTTGCAAAAACGTGGAGGACAAACCCATGTTTAAGATTGAAATTTTAGGCGGGGTGGGGGAGTATGGGCGCAATTGCTTTTATATCGAAAATCAAGGGAAGGCGATTTTACTGGATTGCGGGGTGATGAAAAATTCACAAAAAAACCCACCAGCTATAACACTTAATCATGTAGAAAAACTAAAGGCAGTTTTTATTTCTCATTCCCATATTGACCATGTGGGTGCACTACCGCTACTTGAAGAAATGGGCTACAAAGGACCGGTTCTAATGAGTCATAAAACTTCTCAGCAGCTTCAACAACCTATTTCGCATATCTGCACTTTCCATCCAGATTCAAAAGGAACATGGATAAGGGTGAATGATTATTTGGCCTTTCAATGGGGATATAGTGGCCATTTAATTGGAAGTGTATGGTATAAAATTCGCCTTTTTGAAAAGGTAATTTTTTTCTCAGGTGATTATGTTCCTGATTCCTATTTACTCAAGGCCACCTTACCAGTAGAAGATGGGACGATTTATGATGTAGCATTCATCGATAGTGGCCATATTGAAAAAAATATTGATAATCATGAGGTATTACGCAAGCTAGAAACTTATGTAAATGAACATCCAAGCAACGCTTTTATTTTTCCATCATCCTTTTCAGGGAAAACCGTCGATATTGTTACCTATCTTGCTCAGCGAACTTCACGAGCCATTTGTATAGATACAAAATTACAGTCCCTGTTTAAACAGTATGAAGAAGAACCTGAAAATATTTGGCCGCACAGAATGACGTTACAAGTCTGTCACACGCAATGCTCTGGCAATGGTCATACACTCTATTTTATTAGGGAACAGGATGAAGCTCGACTTGAAGAACTAGCAAAGGAGCATCCGACGGCCATATTCATTCATACAGGGTATTCGCGTCCGTCATTCAGTCAGCATGTTTTAACGCAACCTTCTAAGGAATTTTTCTATAAAACCCATCCCGACTATCAGGATACAATTTCGCTATCGCAAAGTATCCATGCACGACAAACTATTTATTTTCACAGTCCATATACAAATTTAGAAACAACCATACAAAAGGAGGAAGTAAATAATGGCTAAATTAAAGAAATGGGCATTTTATATGTCCTTCATATGTTTGACAATTATTAGTATGATGTATATCCATCCAACAGAGGCAAAAGCAGCATTAGAACCAGGGCATGAAATTAAGTTTAATATCAAATCAGACATTTTTACAGAATCAAATATAGCAAATGTTTTTCAAGCAACAAAAAAAGACGATGTAAAAATTTACTTCTATGATACTTCTGATAAAATGTTTCTCCAAAATGATTATATTCATCGCTTACGTGTATACAAGGGCAGTAATAAGATGGATATTACCTATAAAAAGCGTTTTCTTCATACACCGTTGAACGAAGCGATTGCTGAGGCAACAGATCATGGCTTTACGGGCTCAGAATCCAATTATAAATTTGAATTAGATATAAAGGGCGACCAGCGTACATTTACGATTAGTCGTAAAGAATCCTTGAAAACGACTTCAAATGTTTCTTACGATTCCGTAGATACACCTGCTGCTAAAAAACTTATCCTTGATTATTCACCTAAGAAAATTTTAAATTGGGATGCTGAAGCCTGGTATAAAAATGTATTATCTCAAGCTGTTGTCTACGGTCCTGCCAAAGCTACTACCTATAAAGGAAACTTTTTAGGACATGACGCTGATATTGAGGTTTGGGCGTATAAAGGAGATATAATGGTCGAGCTTTCTACAAAAGTGGATGATAGCGCTCTAGCTGCTGTTATCGAACAGCAATGGTATGACCAATTATTATCCGCAGGCTATTTAAGTGAGGATCAACGTGGGAAAACAACATTTGTAATGGATAAATAACAAGCATTTTCATAAATTCGCGACATGTTGAAACAATGAGAAGGATAGACTGTCCTCATTGCTAGAAATGGAGCGAATTTTTTCTTGTAAAAAAACAGTTGATAAAAAGTAGGTCCGTATTTGTTCTAACTTTAATAATTTCGCTTACACTTACTATAGGACGAACTTTGGGTAATATGAGGGGGAATTGACATAGCTAAAAAAATGGGCATTGTTGCGCTATTATTTTTCGGTGTTTACGTGCTTTGTATGTACTGGTATATATTCCATAGTGGAGGAGGCAAAATACCAAGTGCTTTACAGGGAACTGTTGCTGATCCAGTAATGTTTATGTCTGGTAAGGAACTTTTTTTAAGTGGTGAATATTCAAAAATACGGAACTTTTTATTCTTTGTAGCTACTCCTTTAGAATGGCTTGTTTACTTCATGATATTATTGTTGGGTGTTTCACGTTATTTAGAAAAAGTGAGCACATCCCAAACAAAGTGGAAGCTTTTGCAAAATGCAGGCTACTTATTTTTATTGTCATTATTAGTATATGTCGTATTATTCCCAATGGACTATTATCGTTATTATCTCAGTAAAAGCTATGGTATTAGCACACAAGCATTTGGATCTTGGATGAAGGATGGTGTCATTGATTTTTGGGTGAACTTTGGAATGACCTTGATCATAGTGACAGTGCTTTATTGGCTCATTAAAAAGAGTGAGAAAAGATGGTGGCTCTATGCATGGCTATTAACCATCCCGTTCACAATGTTTGTGATGTTTATTCAGCCAGTTGTGATTGACCCTTTGTACAATGACTTTTATCCGTTAAAAAATAAAGAGCTGGAAACTAAAATATTATCACTTGCTACCCAGGCACATATCCCGGCAGAGCATGTTTACGAGGTGAATATGGCTGAGAAGACGAATGCCCTAAATGCTTACGTAACAGGGATCGGTAGCAATTCAAGAATTGTTCTTTGGGATACTACATTAAACAGACTGACGGATAATGAAATTTTGTTTATTATGGCGCATGAAATGGGTCATTATGTTGAAAAGCATATTTATTTTGGCATTGCAGGCTATCTCTTACTCTCTTTAGCTGGTTTATGGCTAACAGCTAAAATTATGCGACGCTTCGTTACACGATATGGACAGGTATTCAAAATTAATAAAATTAGTAATATTAGCTCCTACCCATTATTTTTACTAATTACCTCCATATTATTATTTGCTTCCAATCCCGTTTCTAATTACGTATCCAGATACCAGGAATCAAGGGCAGATCAATATGCGATTGACTTGATGAATGATCGCGAGGCGGCTGTAACGGCATTTCAAAAGCTAACGATTTCGGGCTTAAGCGAGGTCAACCCACCGCTTTTGGTGAAATGGTTCCGTTATACGCATCCTCCAATGCTAGAGCGTATTAATAACGTTGCTGATAAGGGCGAATACAAACAAGAGGGTCCTTTAAAGGAACAACAGAAGAAAAATAAGTAATTAGGTTTTCTCAGTAAGTAAGTTGGGTAGTCTATGGTAAAGATGTATCAAAATTTGGTCGTTTATAGGGGACATCATCATGCGTAATGTGATTATTATTACACTTTCTTCCATTTTAGTGGCCTTTGCTTATAATTTTTTGTTAATTCCTCATGAAATTTTAAGTGGGGGATTAAGCGGTATTGCCATTATGCTTGGGATTATTACTCCGCTGAATACCGGGGTGTTAAACCTACTACTGAACTTGCCCTTGCTTATTTTAGGGGTGATGAAGCTCGGGAAACGTTTTATTAGCTATACGATTTTATCGGTGGCTGTTTTATCAGTGAGTTTATATATTATCCCGATTTACAAGGCGACACAAGAGCCCATTCTTGCTTCCTTATTTGGTGGAGTCATCGTAGGTGTTGCCATGGGCTTGATTTTCCGAGCAGCAGGCTCCTCTGGGGGCTTCGATATTATTGCCATGCTATTAAGCCGTAAACGTGATTTTCCGCTTGGTACTTTGATTGCTGCTATGAATGGTATCGTAGTGGCAGCTTCGGGCTTTGTCTTTAGTTGGGATGCAGCGCTATTAACGCTTGTTTCCATTTATGCAACCGGAAAAGTAGTGGACACGATTCATACAAGTCATATTAAATTAACCCTTATGATTATTACGAATAAAGGCGAAGAGGTCAAACAGCAGTTATTAGAAAAGCTTCATCGTGGGGTAACGATTATCGATGCGAAAGGAGCCTATTCTGGCGAAGGCCGTCAAGTATTAATTACGGTTATTACACGCTATCAACTGGCTGATGTGAAAAGTACGATTAAAGAAACCGATCCTAAGTCGTTTGTGAATATTTTGCAAACAACCGAGGTGATGGGGATGTTTGATCGTGGTACAAGTAAATAATGCTATTCTCAACACATGTTTTCGATTATACTTACTATAATCGAACGTGTGTTTTTTTATTTTAGGGGTAACTGGTAGATGTTGGAAGGGGAATGAGAATGGAAAAAGAAACGATTCATGCAAATTGTCTTCAGCTGCAAGGAACAACGTATGACTATAAGGAGGAATGGCAAGCAGATCGCTATCATATAGGTGGGAAGATGTATGCCATGATTGGAGGAAATGCCACAGGTCGACCAGTGCTAACGTTAAAATGTGAGCCTGCGCGAGCAGAGGAATTACGAGAAGCCTATGCCAGCATTATACCTGGCTACTATATGAATAAAACGCATTGGAACTCTATTTATATAGATGCTGAAGATGTCCCGATGGATTTGGTAGAGAATCTTATTAAGCATTCGTATGAACTTGTTTTCAATAAATTAACGAAAAAAGCACAGCAGGAAATTTACCTATTGGAAGCAAAACAATAACAAGACTCATATGAGTAAGGGATAGCGCATCTACCTTTATTATTGGTAAATGCGCTCATGTATGATCAATTATAGCCTCGCTCACCATAAGGATTTAGCGTGTCGAGCCATTTTTGCTCTAGCTTTTCAAGCTCTTTTTTGGCATCGAAATAACCCTCTTCCTTCTTCTTTAAATACTCAACGATTTTCACCTCGAAAGCATCTTGACCAAATGAATTGTAGTCCGCTTGAAGCTCCTTGTTCGTATGTGTATTCGTTTTGAGCATAAACTGAAAACCATTTAAACGTTTCAAATTATTAAAGCTACCGACAAATACTTTATTTGTTTGTGTATTCGTCATTGTAAAAACGCCCGCTTCAATTTTCATGTCCTTATACATTTCTTTTAGCTCTTTTTTATGATCCATTTTAATTACCTGCCTTGTTATTTTTTAACCCAGTAAGCACTGCCGTCAGCTTGGCGGTCCAGAAAACCGTATTCAATTAAGTAGCGGCGTATATGAACATAGTCTTCATACATGGGCTTGATGATTTCATTCAATTCTTTTTCCGTATATTGTTTTTCTTTGTCAAAAAGCATTGAGATGGCACGAAGTACTATAATTTTTTGTTTTTCACGCTTAGGAAAACGAACTAGCTCCTTACCAACACCATGTGGAAATAATTTCGCTAATACTTGTTGTTCTTCTGAGAGAGTGACATTATAGCGATCGTCAACCATTGTAGCTGTTTTATGAATAGACACAAACGTATCCTCCTTTCGATCTTGTTCCTTCAGTAATTCCATCATTACTAATAACGTCTTGGCTTGGCGTTCTTTTTCCTTTAAAGCAAAACGGTGATGACGAATAGTCGTGGCACTGCCAATTTCTAATTCTTTTTTTATATCCTGATCTGATTTACCTTCATAAAATAAGCGTAAAATATGACTTTGATGCTCAGTTAAGCCGGTCATTTTTTTATTGAGTCCATTTAAGTAATGAAATACAGACTGGTGTGTAATCGTAATATGGTGCTGCATCATTTTTTCGGCTTCATACAGTAAGCCATCGTACGGGAAAATAATTCCTTTTTCTATTTCTTCTCCACATAGTAGACAAGTGAAATGTGTCTCATCGTCGATATAACCCTTTTTTAGATTATCGATAGGCGCTTGCCAAAATAGTTCATTTACATCCATTAGGAATCCTCCGTTAAAAGCAAACGTTTTTTTATATTTGTTTGCTTATTTATTATTAAAATAACAAATTGTTTGTTATAAAGCAATAAAAAACACATCGTTTTCTAAACGATGTGTAAAAACGTTGGCAACTATTTATTTATATTTTCTTTTAAACAAAAGGAGGGAGGCAATCGCTAGGATGAGTATTGTACCAACGATAATGAGGATGCTCGTTGAGGCACTAAGGGTATTACCATGAAGCTCATAGACAATACCATAATTAATTTTATAGTCATTCACATAGGAGACCGGTGTACCTTCAAAGACATTGGTAATGGAGCTTTCCATAAATGTGTTTCGTAAGAGTAATGTAGTATGACTAACTGGAAAATACATAATTAAATTTTGTGCAAAGCTTGGTAGAGCACCAAGTGGGACATAAACACCGCATAAAAATCCGAGTAGTGTACCGACAATAGTTCCTAATGTAGAGAAGGCATTTTGTGTCGACACAAACAAGGAAAGAAATAGATTCAAGACACTTGCGAGCAAGACAGATAATAAGATAATGCCAAGTACTTGAACAAAATGTGTAAGGCTTAAAAGCTTACCGCCTGTTGCTACTATAAAAATTTCACAGCCAATTAATGCGATAAAGGAAAAAATACTGCCAATTATTAATGCATTGAGTACATAGCTCATTTGTATTGTGGCGCGGGAAAGAGGGGCAGTTAAAAAATCGGCCATTGCCTTTGATTCCTGATCCTTTATGGCAATACCATATGCACCAAGTGTTGTTGAAACGGCAATCATCGATAGTAACCCTGCTACAACCCATTCGTTCACCATGGTAATCACTTCAGGTGTGGCTTCCGTGATTCGTTCAATTGCATCTACTTGCATTTTTTGGAGGAATACGGCGTAAAGCACAATGACTATAATCACCGATAGTAGAGAGAAGAACACTTGTGTTTTATCTCGCCTAAATACTTTGCTATTTCGTTGTACTAAGCTCATTAAGGCTTCCATTATGCAACATCCCCCTCTGCCATAATATGAAGAAAGACATCGTCCATCGTTCCTTTAATCACTTCAAAGGAGGCGATGAGTGGCTCCGCTTTCTTTAAAAGGGAGAGAGCTTGTAGGGTGGACTCCAAACGGATTGTATAGATCTCCTGTTTCTCGGTATAGGAAATGGCGTGTTCTTCCAGCCATTTAACACCGTCTATTGGATTATTGAAAACAACGGCCATAGAGTCATAGGCATACTTTGTTTTCAACGCATCAGGCGTACCTTGTGCGACAATTTTTCCTGCCTTTAAAACAAGTACCTGATAGGCGACTGCCGCTTCCTCCATATAATGGGTTGTTAAAAACACAGTCATATTCGTTTCGAGTTGGAGCTGCTTGATGGCCTGCCAAACTAATTGTCGTGTTTGTGGATCTAAGCCAGTTGTAGGTTCATCTAGAAATAATATAGTTGGCCGATGAATAAGTGCACGTGCAATGTCTGCTCGTCTTTTTTGACCGCCTGATAATGTTCCATATTTTTGCTTTTCAATATCCTCTAAATGCAAATAGGAGGAAACAAATTGATAGTTTTCAGCAAGCTGTGTTTTTGCTAATCCATATGTTCTGCCTCTGTGTAGAATGTTTTCCTGCACAGTTAAACGATCATCTAATAAGCTTTGTTGGAACACAACACCAATGGATTTACGGATATCTGCGTTATGATTGCTGACATCTAGTGTAAAGTTATTAATAGTGACATTGCCGCTGGATTTTTTTAATAAAGTACAAAGGATTTCAATTGTTGTCGATTTGCCAGCACCGTTTGCTCCTAAAAAAGCAAAGAGGGTACCTCGTTCAACTGTGAATGAAATGTCGTTAACCGCATGGTGGTCACCATATTGTTTACATAAATTCTCAACTTTTACCGCGAAGGTCATCTAGATTATTCCTTTCTCTTTCGGATTTCTCGATTTATTTTTTCAATATCTTTTAATTGAAGGATATAAAGAATACACCAAACGATGATGTAAATAACGGCTTCAGAAAGCAGCACATATTTCACACCAGAATGCATAAACCAACCACCAAAATAGCCAGCAATTAAAACACAGATTGTCACAGCGATTAAATGCAAGAGTAGCTGCGCCATAAAAGGAATTGATTCAATCTCAAAAATACCAGATATAAGTCCGATGGCAATGCCAAGTATGGCTGCAATTACAGTTTGCTCCAGTAATTCTGTGCCTGACACCATCGCATTATTTGATAGGACGCTAAATGTCACTAAGACATAAGAAGAGCTAAGGGATATGAGTAGTCCGATAATCATCATGCTTACATATTTCATGCTATAGATCCCTCCCAATACCTAAGTGTCGCTTCAATTCTTTTATATATTTACGACTAACATGAATGGTTACATCATTTTCAAGCAGTAATTGTGTTGTACCGATTTTGCCCATTTGAATAGAGGAGATTTTATGGATATTGACAAGTGTAGATTTACTTACTCGTACAAAGTCCTTTGAAAGCTGTGCCTCTAGTTCATATAATTTTCGTTTAGACTCAAACTCTTGCTCATTCGTTTGTAAAAATACTTTGGCATCCTCTGCATAGATGGAATAAATATCAGTAATTTTTAGTAGATGAATTTCTTGTTGAAAGTACCCATCTAGCATAGTAGTTTGGGATGCTTGTAATTGCTGCATGAGTCTTTCAATTTGTTCGTTGTATTCTTTCGCATGTATATGAACCTCTGTTTCTTCAAGTTCATGGTGAATAGTTAAATGAATTTTCATAGGAGGCCTCCTTTATTTTCCCCATCAAAGGGAAAACGCTGAATCAGGTAATAATAATGTAGCATAGAAAATTTTAGCAAAGGTAAATTATTGGATAAGAGGTTCAATTTTATCGATAAGAGGTTATTTTTGAACGATAGCAAACCATACAAAAGTCGCTTCAATAGAAAAAAAGGTTAAGAAACGTCATAATATAGTTATCTAGTTGTAAGGGGTTGCTAGTATGTTTGTTTTTGGTAGGCATATATTGATTACATTATGCATTGGCCTCATAGGTGCTGTCGTTTTTCAACTACTTCATATACCAATGCCTTGGTTGCTAGGCGCTATTACAGCGGTACTTATCGTGCAATTGTCGACCAATGTACAATTGAGATGGCATTCTTCCTTCCGTAATTTTGGTTTAATCGTAGCAGGGTATTCTATCGGCTTTGCCTTTACTCCAGAAGCGGTGCAGGATATTAAGCTTTTTTTAGGGAGTATTGTCGTTATAAATGTGATTTTTATATTGTTATTTTTTGGTGTCAGTTATTTAGTAGCCAAACGTACAGATTTGGATTTTGCAACGGCATTGACATGCTGTGTACCTGGTGGCATGGCACAGGTTGTGGCTTTTGCTGAGGAGCAAGGCGATATGGATATGGTGGTCATTACGTTCTTTCAAATCCTCCGTGTTCTTTTAATCGTCGGCTTTGTCCCGCTAATGTTGACAGATGTTGGTGGAAACAGCACTATGAACAACGGAATGTATACATGGGGCCTTGTCGGTATACTAATCGTTTGTGGCTTAGCAGGGTGGATTGCTCAAAAGCTTAAAATTCCAACAGGTTATATGCTTGGCCCCGTATTTTTATTGATGGGAATCAATATGGTGGGGATAGAAGTGCCTAGAATCCCCGTATCTCTTCTACATATTGCTCAATTGATGGTTGGAATCCATATCGGGTTATTGTTGAAAAAAGAAGATCTACATTTATCAAAGAGGCATATTTTTTATGCATTTGTATCAGCTGGCATTTATATAGGGGCAGCGTATGTCTTAACATTTTTAATGAAAAGTTTATACAGTCTCGACTTTAGGACAGGCTTTTTAAGTATTGTGCCTGGGGGACTTGATCAAATGGGGATTATTGCGGCTTCTGTACATGCCAATGTGACAATCGTCACAGCTTTTCAACTCTTCCGAATCCTAGTGATTTCAATTTTCCTTGTGCCTGTCGTCAAAATGTTTGTAAAAAAAGTGAAAACATGAGGGATAGTGATAAACTAATCCCTCATGTTTTTTTGCTGGTCGTTTTAATATTTAAATTGATGGATTAAATCTTGCAATGTTTCGGCATTCGCTGTTAGCTGTGACGCTGCCTGATTAATATCATCCATTGATAGAAGATTTGTTTCAGCAATTTGTGTGACGATTTTTGATTGTTCGCGAGCATCCATAGCAATTTCAGCCATAATTTGTGTTGAAGCATTCGCCTGTTCAATTCTTGCATACAGCTCTTCGGCAATGCCTGACACCTCTTGAATTTTGATTGTTACAAGAGACACCTTTGTAGTAATGTCTGCAAAAGCCTGACTAGTTGTGTAGACTACCTCTGCGCTTGTAGTGGCCTCTTGCTTACTTTGCTGCATATACACCCGTGCTTCCTTAGACAGTTGTTGCATCGTATGAATCGTCTCTGTAATTTCTGCTGCGGAGGTTTTGGATTGTTCGGCAAGCTTCCGAACCTCTTCTGCAACCACTGCGAAGCCCTTGCCATGTTCGCCTGCACGAGCCGCCTCGATCGATGCATTGAGGGCTAATAAATTCGTTTGATCAGCGATGGCATGAATGACCTCCACAATCTCATCTATTTTATTGGCATGTGTATCAAGTGCTGCAATGGCTTCTGCACTTTCCTGAACGGCATTGGTCATAGCATGCATTTGAAGCTGCATATTATGTGCGGCATCCTCACCATGCTTAGCTGTATCGAAGGCTTCCGACGCATAGGAAGATACCTCACTATTAGTTTCTGTAACTAGTTGAATTCCACCTGCAATATCTTCCATCGCTTCGGCATTCTCATGAGCACTATGCTTTTGAGTACTTGCACCACTTGCAAGCTCCTGCATATTGGCTGTTAATTGCTCCGTTGTTGTCGTGGTAGAACCTGCCGTTGCAGATAATTCCAGTGAGGATGCAGACACTTGATTGGCTGTTGCATCTACTTGTTGTATCATACTACGTAAAGTTGCCAGCATGGCATTAAACGACTCTGCCACATGGCCGATTTCATCCTTTGATTGTACTAGTAGCTGCTGTGTCAAATCACCTTTACCAGCAGAGATCGTTTCTAACTGGATGTTTAATTGCTTTAAAGGTCTAACAATGCCACGAATAAAGAGCATTCCTGCAATGACTGCAATAAGGGCTGAGATGACAGCGATAATCCCAGTCTTTACTAACATCTTTTGTGCGACTACATCAATATCAGCGGAAGGTACCCCAGCAAAGAACATGCCAATCGTTTCGCCGTTATTATTTTTAATGGGCTCGTATTTTGTAAAATAGGGGTTGCCTAGCACTTCGGCAGTACCAGTGTACGTTTTCCCTTGCTGTAAAACAGTGTCAGCTACTTTTGGGTCGACCGTTGTTCCAATAGCACGTTGTCCATCTACAACAATATTTGTATTAATTCTCGTTTCCCCAGCGAAAATTGTAATGGCAGCCTGTGATAATTCTCCTAAAGTATCAATAAGTCCCGTTTCATTGGCTACGTTTACATTGCCTTTGTAAAGCTCGCCATTTTTTAATTGCCATTCACCAGGTAATGTTTGGTCGAGGTTAAGTATACTTAAATCTAAAATTTGATGGAGCCTTGTATTGTACTCATCTCGTAATGTTTTTTTCATTTCGGCTGTGTTCATAAGACCTATAGCAATGAGTACAAATCCAATAATAACCACAATTAATAAGCTCATTTTCTTTTGAATACTTAGCTTTTTCATGAATTGTCCCTCCACATTCTCCGTGAAAAACCCTATTACCAATCACCTAAATATTGATATAATTTGGGAAAAAATTTCTATTTTTTATTAGTATATAACTAGTGTGCCAGTTTGTATATTTATAAAATAAAATGATTGTTCATTTATCCCCTTTTCAAATAATCTGAAAAATGGTATTATATGTTTAACTATATTGAACGGAGGTGAAAAAGAATGAATAAAAACGCTACGGACACATGTATAAAAGTGGATACAGCTATGTATTTTGCACGTGTCATTACTTTCGATTTTGCGAACAACGGGATAGGTCTGTCCATTTTTAAGCAAAATCAAATAACTAACGTAGCGAATTAACCATTCTTTTTCACACATTTTAATGAGAAAAAGACTGCTTGTTAATGAGCAGTCTTTTTTGTGTTGTCAAGATGTTTTCGCGCGTTTCATTGGAGGAAAAAACGATGCAAATGAAAGCTGAGCAAATACAAAAAATTATGGGTGGCAATATATTATTTGAGAATTTACAACTGGAGGTAAATAGTGGGGAGCATGTTGCTATAGTTGGGGTAAATGGTAGTGGTAAGACTACTTTATTGCAGCTTCTATCGGGTGTAGATTTTCCCGATCGGGGACGTATCATAAAAAGTAAAGATGCCACAGTCGGTTATTTACATCAAATACCAAATTATCCAGGTCATTCAGTAAAGAAAGTGCTAGAAGAGGCATTTGCTGATATTTATGCATTAAGGGCTAGAATGACGATACTTGAGCAAGAGATGCAGTCAAACGTAACGGATAAAATTTTATGGCAATATGGGCAAGTACAGGAGCAGTTCATGCTACAGGGGGGCTATGAGGTGGAGGCCCAATTAGCGATGATTGCAAATGGGCTAGGCATTATGGAAATGTTGGCACAGCCATTTAGTAGTTTAAGTGGTGGAGAGAAGACGAAAGTAATGCTCGGGCAAATTTTATTAAGCCAGCCAGCTATTTTATTGTTAGATGAACCAACGAACCATCTTGATATGCAGGCAATCGAATGGCTTGAAAATTACGTACGCAGCTTTGAGGGAATTGTCATTGTCGTCTCTCATGACCGTCATTTTATGAATCAGATTGCACATAAAGTCATTGAAATTGAAGATGGAGAGGCCTTTACGTATACAGGTAATTACGATGCTTTTATAGCGCAAAAAGAGGCAAAGATTGAACAGCAATTTGCTGATTATGAAGAGCAGCAGAAGAAAATTAAGAAAATGCAAGAAACGATTAAACGATTAAAACAATGGGCTAATGAAGCAAATCCACCAAACGCTTCTATGCATAGACGTGCGAAAAGTATGGAAAAAGCATTAGCACGTATCGAACGGGTGAAGAAGCCTATATCAAAAAAGAAAATGAATCTCGCTTTAACGATGGCTGAACGCAGTGGCAAAGAGGTAGTGCAATTACAAGACATTTACCACGGCTATGAGAAGCCTTTATTGATAGACAGTAACCTAGCTGTCTACTTTGGAGAAAGACTAGCGATTGTTGGGAACAACGGTAGTGGTAAATCAACGTTATTAAAAATGATGTTAGGGGAAATCGTTCCTAATCGCGGTGTTTGCCATGTAGGTAGTAATGTGAAAATTGGTTATCTATCACAGCAACTGGAACATAAAAATCCAGCTATCCGATTAATTGATGCGTTTCGTGAAAATGTAGCGGTATCTGAGGCCGAAGCACGCCATATTCTCGCGCGATTTTTGTTCTATGGCTATGATGTCTTTAAAAAAGTGAAGAATTTAAGCGGTGGAGAAAAAATGCGCCTTCGGTTAGCTCAATTAATGCATGAGGATATTAATGTGCTCATTTTGGATGAACCCACGAACCATTTAGATATTGAAGCAAGAGAGGTATTGGAGGATACGTTAGAAACCTTTGAGGGAACCATTATTGGTGTGTCTCATGACCGCTACTTCTTACAAAAAATATTTACTAAAACAGCATGGCTGAAGGATCAAACTATTCATGTTTTTGAAGGAGACTATGAGTGGGCTAGACAAAAACTTGAGGAACTCTCGAAGAAAATAGTAGTTGAAAATGAAGTGGCGCCTAAAATACAATCTGTCAAAAAAGAGCTATCGCTTGAGCAACAAATTGAAAAACTAGAGGCAAAACTAGAGGAACCTTCACTTGCTAAAGAGCAACGGCAAAAGCTCAAACAGCAAATAGAGGAATTATATGAAAAATGGATGGAAGAGGGAACGGAACATGCTTAATTTAGAACGCATTATGCAGCTTGATATAGATTATGTAAAGAGTTTTAGTGAAATGGAGCCATGTAAAGAAGGCGTTTTATTCTATAATAAAGCAATCCCGACTTATTATGATGCTAATCATGCACATGTTTGGCGAAAGATCGAAAAACCTGCTCAGTTTTTAGAAGATATAAAAACGTTCTATCAATCTCAGTCGCTTATCCCACGGCTGTATTTATATAATCTTGAGGATAATCAAGCGTGTATAGAGGCTTTAGAGATGCATGGCTTTCAATATGAGCAGTTCGTCAATGAAATTCAGTGCTGGAATGGTGAGTTTCGTCAACTCTCACCACTTCCAACGATCCAAATTGAACGGGTAACAGATGCAAATATGAACGAAGCCTTGGCAGTGGAAATGAGCATTTCTGCTTTTGGAGATCCTGAATTAATTAAAATGGCCTTTGAGCAAGCGTATTATTCGCCAAGCTTTACGTACTATTTATTAAAACTTGATGGGGTGCCATGCTGCTCTGCTAGTATATTTGTGTCAGGAAATCAAGGAAGGATTGAGAGTGTAGCAACCATTGAAAGCCATCGAGGTCGTGGTTTAATCGGCTATATGTTGCAGCATATCCAGCAGCAGTCAGTGAATCAGAAGCTTGAGCAGCTTTGGATATGGCCAATTAACGATCAAGTTGCTAAAGTCTATGATAGGTCTAACTTTAAATCGGTTGGATCCATTGCCTCCATTCATGCATTTACAGAAGGTAAAAGTATTCAAGATATACGACAAAACTCTTAATCTAACATATAATTTTCGCTATGAATTCGTACAAATGGTCAGAGGTAGGGGCCATCTTATTAGGGCTTGTTGTTCTTATTTTACTGGTGGAGTATATTTCAAATCGTCCACGTACTAAACTGGTTAAAGGATAAAATTTTTAGAAGGTAATAGTTAGTAAAATTCCTGAATAGTATCGACTATTCAGGAATTTTGATTTATTCTTATAAAAGAGGAATTTTCATTGATTATAAGTTTTTTACTTGAAAAAATACCGTATTCGATTTATTGTCTTTAGAGATACTTGTATATGGACTTGGAGGATATGGAATGCACGGAATTTATATACGCTATAATGTCTCAAAAGAAACTTCAGCAGCAAAATGGCCCAAAAAAATGGATGCATTTGCTTATGTTCAACGAGAAAAACCACAACAAGATAATGACAACTTGCTGTCACCGGAAGAGCTAAAAAACCATGCAATTCGTTATATTAAAAGCTTAAAAGACAATGCAAGTGAACATTTAGTAGAGCAACGCAACGGCGAAATAGAGCATTTTGATCGTCGCTATATGGAATCCTTAAAATTAAAGGAAAGCATTGATTCACAGCTGATTAATCTAGAAGAAATCCGTTTATTGCTGCAACTAATGAATGTTTTAAATTTATCGCATGCCTTTGGAGAAAATGCTGGAAAGCTCCTACGTCAAATTACACCATATGCAAAAGAGGTAGAGCATCCAACATTCCAAACTACTCGTGTAGAGCGCCATTTTTATTCAGAATTAATCGAACAAATAGAAGTTATTTACACACGCATTATGCGTCAGCACAACCCATCAACTACAGAAATGCAACATTCAGAGAAGCTCTGGACAACAGTCTGTGAGCAAGCAATAGAAAAGGTAGAAACCCGCATTGAACGCTTATCTTCTATCAAATTAAAACATGAAAACAATTTATTAGAGTTTAATCATTTAAAACAACAAAATATCGAGGCAAAGGAACGCCTAGATTTAGCCGTTCATGAATTGGATGAGATTTTAAATGTACTAGAATCTTAAAAAAGCATGTCTACCGATTGAAATTTCAGTCGGTGACATGCTTTTTATAGTATAGACAGATAATAAAGAGTAGGCCAATGAGCGCACTCTTTATTTTTTCTCAGGCTGATCGCGTTTAGATTGGCGCGAAATACGTAATAAATCCAGCCCAAGCAATACAATAATGATATAGAACAGTGGGCTAGTAAACGATAAACCAATTTGTGACTGACCACCAAGCAATGTTAGTACAATCCATAATCCAACTGTATACAGAGTCAAACCAACATAGGCCTTCTTAGACATCTTTTTATATTGACCTTTATCTAAGGCTAGCTGTATGATCACTAGCACGACTAATATGAGAAGAATTATCTTTTTAGTCAAGATCGATGCAATCGTTGTGTCAGGGAAGAAATCATTTACAAATAATAATGTGAAAAATACTAGAATAAAGAAATTTAAGATCGTTGAGAGCTTCATGCTATATCTCCTTAGTTGCCAGAATCCATTCTATTGTAACATGGTTCTATTAGATGGGAATGAATTTATGTTATATGGAAGAGAATTTTATGTATAAGGTATGAAAAAATTAATTTTTACTGAATGAATCATTATATCTTTTAAGCATTGTGGCAAATTGCTCGCGCGTTAAGAAATTTTGAGGATTAGAGCCATCTGTTATACCTTTATTTTTTAACCATTCCCAAGCAGAATGATGTATTTTAGCGGGTTTCCGAGTTGGAATAATAGCCTGTTTCGTCTTTAAAGCTTCCTCCAGTTCGTTAATTTTAGTAAGTAACTCTGTATATTGTGACATCGTCAGCTCTCCTTTGTTATTAATAATAGTATTAGCTTCGTTTGCTAGAGAAATATATGTCATAGGATCAATTGCATTTGGCTGACCAATTGCCCATTTTCCGTTATGTATTTCAAAATGTAGATGGATACCGAATGCTCTACCGCTGTTCCCCATAATGCCAATTTGTTGGCCTTGCTTCACAGTTTGACCAACACGAACACAATAAGAGTCTAAATGTGCATAATTCGTTTCATAGGCTTTACCATTAACGATATGTTTAATCATTACTACTTTCCCATAGCTACTTAACACCTGGGCGCGACTAATTACCCCAGCAGCACTAGCAAAAATGGGAACTTTTCCTGTTGAAGCAAGATCGACACCTTGATGCCACTCATTGCCATATCCGATATTTCTCCATCCAAATTTACTCGTTAACCTTGCATTTTTAACCGGACAAATAAAATCTAGCATTATAGATCATCTCGTTTCGGTTTTTTATATCTTAAAGCCCGTGATGAATCACTTAGGTTAGCGGTAGTGGGATCTAAAACGGCATTATATGTACTTACAGCCATTAAGGCGATTACATATGGATTTGAAGCGGCATTGACGAGTAAGGTCCTTACACTAGACCAGGTGGTCAAATCGGCTCCTGTAATCCCGTAATAAGCGAAGAGGGGCGTAATAATTGATAATCCTACGGTAATCCAAAATTGAGGATTATTTATACGTACTTTCCAATTGATTTTCATAAATATCCATTCCTTTCTTACAAGCCTAATATTTTCATAATTAGAGCTCCAATAATCACGGTGGGGATAAGAATCCACCAGTGTAGATATTGTTTGATCATGTCGCTAATTGATATATTGTCTTTAGCAGTTTCCTGTTTCAAATCATCTTCAATGCTGTCAACACGCTTTCCAATATCTTTAACATCCTCTTGCAATTCAACTTGGGACATATTTAATTTTGTTAAATTCATATTGATGTTGTTAAAAGTCTTATCCATTCTATTTAATTGTATTTGCTGATGTTTATTCATTTCTTGCTGTTGTTCAGATACTAATGTTAAGCGATATAATAACTCATGATTACCTTCTAATTTTGAAATTCGGTTTTCCTGATTCTTAATTTCAACTTCTGCACTAGCTAATCTTTCACCAAATTTTTCATTTTGCACGTAATCACCAACTTTTGTAAAATAGAAAAGGATAGATGCAGTAATCCATCTATCCTTAAAAAATATAGACTGAGTACCCTCAGTCATTTAATAGTTCTATCTCTTCAAAAATTTCACAAAATCGATCATAGAGAACAGCCTTATTTCCCGTAAACTCTAAATCACAGTTTAAAATGATACTTTGTAAAACTGTAAGCATTTCAATTTTATCGGCCGTTTCTTCCATAATAAAATCCTCATTCATCATTAACATAATTTGCATTTGTGCTTCTTTTTCAGCTTCTTCACATTGAAATAATACAATCTCTTCTTCTTTGTTATGTATTTCTTTCGTTTCAGTAACGATTTCCCCGTTCTCATCTTTTAAAGCGTAATCGTTAATAAGTTGTTGCCTTTCTACCTTTAAGAGCTCTATTTGATCTTCCAGTAATTTAATAAACCTAGTGCGCATTCTAGATTCTTTGCCCTTAAGAATTAGATTGAAAAGGAATGATTGTAATTCTCCAATTTCATAGTTTTTTATTATCATAGTTAATATTCTCCATTTCTTTTACAGTATAAATGCGTAGCCTGATACTGAACCATTAACAGTAATGATTGTTATTTTATTATTTACCATTAAGATACGAGGCTCAATAATAGTCGGAACTTCCTGATCAGCCCATGTTGGAATGGTAATCTCTGATTGAACGAATCTTCTGTTCACTGAAATTTCAGTATAAACTTGAGATACCTTTTTAATATCAATTACAGTATCGACTTGGCTAACAGCTTTTACGGTAAGTTCACTAAAAATATCTTGAACGAATTTAATGAATATTTCGGTATCTTTTTCTGATTTTTCATAAAGTTGTACGGCAATAGATACTCCGATAGAAGGCTTAGAAACAATGATTTCAGTGAAAACATCTGACTTAATATTAGGCTCAATTTCTACCAAAATGTCATTTCTATGTTTAATCTCAATTTCTGTTTCAATTTTTGGTTTTGAGACATGAACTACGGCAAAGAGATTACTATCTTTACCAACCCTAGGTATGATTTCTGTTGCTATTTTATCCTTTGCTACAAAAAGTTCTGTGTAAACAATAGAAGTCCAAATATCATTAATCTCAATTTCTGTGAAAACTTCATTTTTGTCATGGAATGGTACAGAAATTTCTGCATTGATAGAAGGCCTTGTTACCGAAACAGTTGTATCCCAAGAACTAGTGTCAGTTCGGGCGCAGTTGATTTGAGCTAAAGTAAAGGGGGTATTAATCGTAACTTCAGCAAATATTTCTCTATTAAGTGGTCTTCTGGCACCAATTTCAATCAAAATTTCGTCTTCTTCACGAATCGAAGAAATGATTTCAGTCTCAACATATGGCTTGGTGACGGTGATTTCAGCTTGTGCTTCAAAATCTAAAGGAACTTCTAGTCTGTGAGCATAGATTTCAGTATCTAACTTATCGAAACTGAAAATGGAATCAACAGTGACCTCAGTAAACCATTCAGAATGCTTTCTTTTATAGACAAAGATTTCAGTAAGTTGCTGGCTTCTTCCTTGAGAAAATATTCTTGAATCGAAATATTTTACAATTAATTCAGGTGGGGAAGAAGTTTCCCTTGTATAGAAAATTGTCTGTCCAGAAGCAGTTTCATTGGATAAACGAATAATGAAACCATTATTATTTTTTTCTAAAGCAATCCAAGATTCAACAATTTCAAGTACATCAAATTCGATGTATCTTTGCTCCCTATTAACCATGAATTTATCTGCAATTAAATCAATTGGAATTGGCCTATTCAGGTGAGTAATGCTAGTTTCGTGCCACTCGCTACTAGCATTTAGTACTTCTAGTTTAAGATTTTCAGGGGCTTCACCTTTATAGTATAGGCGTAAATAGGATTCTTTTAGCACATAGGAAGGATGAATAGAAGCTAAGTCAAATTGCACAAATGAACGCCAAATATCAACCTTACTGCGACCAACAACCATAGATGAATTGCTGCCATAGTTGATTGTTTGGTAAGCTGCTTCCTCTCTTGTGAAAGCATCTTGAGTAGGATTGTATACATCTGTAACGATAGGTGGTTGTTGAACTTCATAAATGGCATACATTCTATTATGTGGTGGCACTTCAATTTCTGCTTCTAAGAAATTGTAACCAATAGGCTGAATCTCCGTATAAACATCTGAGTTCCCACGATACATGATGTTTAAATAGGTGTCTTTATTACTAACGTCTAAAGCACGAGAAATAAGCTCAGTTTGTACTTTACTTTCACTTAAAGGTCTGGCGATAATCTCAACATCTTGCTCTATTTTCCCTACAGCAATTAGTTTATATGTTGCTTTAAAGCTGTTGTGAGGACTTACTTCAATTTCAGTATAT
The DNA here is from genome assembly GCF_000801965.1 of Lysinibacillus sp. A1. Lineage (NCBI taxonomy): Bacteria > Bacillati > Bacillota > Bacilli > Caryophanales > Bacillaceae > Lysinibacillus > Lysinibacillus sp. A1. The sequence continues at coordinate 57,496 of NZ_JSZM01000005.1, read as the reverse complement.
ACTTCAAAGGATTTATTAAAGGGTATTGTATTCTCAGTTACTATTTCATTTCTATGAGAGGAAATGTCTGTTTCTAATCCAAAATCTTGATCCTCCATAATCTCACTTCCTTATCACATTGTATTGTGATTAGGCTTTTTCTGCTCTCACGATAATGTCGAATGAACCGTTAACGTCAGGCGTTGAACCTAATTCAGATTTTAGTCGAATGAAAAATGGAATTTCTTCATTGTTTTTTAACACACCACCTAGTCTTAAATCAGGTTGAGGTGTAAAAGGGGATGAACTTGTACTAAATTCACAAGTCATTCCTGTAGGAAAATTTGCTGTATTAGCATACAAGTGAATATCTTTAATATCATAGCCATATTGGTTTTTAAGGAATACTTCATGTTCAATTGTAGTTTGGCCGGCAATGATGATACCAAAATCTAGATATTTAAGAACTTCACCGATTTCACTAGAGAAGTATTGGCCATAAACATCTTTGAACATAAGACCTGTATAGGTTCCCATGAATTGAGTAGACCAATAATCAGTAGTACCAAAGAAATCTTGGAACTCTACTTTAAGTGTGTTCCAATTATCAATCCTAATGTCTTTACTACCAATCGCTAACTCAATATTCTGAGGGGCTTCACCTAGTTTAGTAAAGCTTCCATCAGAAGGGTAGTAGTAACCATTGTTTAGTAATACACGATATTGAACACGCGTTAAATCATCATCACTTAACACTGCCTTAAGAACATTTGTGTCAAAAGAAATGTCAATTTTAGCAGTAGTGTTTAAGATGTATAGACTTGAGTTTTCAATAGTTGTCGTATCACGAGGTAGATAGTCTTCGAACGAGATTTCTTCGACAATTGTTTTGACTGTGTCACGAGGGTTGTCTGTAATAAACATACCAATATTAATGTGGTCACTTGTCCATGTCCGCCATTGCATATCAGTGATATTGTTTAAGTCTTTGTAAGTCATGCCTGTTAACATGATTTTTTGTGGACTTGAAGCATCAGCAACAACGAATTTCTTTTCTTTTTTGTCCCATACATACCATTTATCAGGTGTTTCTCTACCAACAAAGTAACGAGCTGCATCACGATAGGATTGTGAAATATCATTGACAAATACATCATCTAAAGAACCATACAAACGTTTAGGGTTAACTAGTTTAACGAATTGAGGTTGTGGGATTGCTTTCATATCAAGCACTCGTTTAGCAGTATCAGAACCTTCATCTGTCCATATCACTACTTCAAAATCTCCTTCAAGTTCATCTAAAGGCGACCAATTAGCTTCAAGGATTAAATCAGCATTTGTTACAGTTTCATCATCTGTGTAGTAAAGAACCTCCACACCATCACCAAATTCATCATAAATATCAAAAGGCTCAGTTGTAGTTGATACAATAATATCGTCACTAGATTCTGTATATATGAATACAGTAGGTAGCTCACCAATATAGTCATAGATACTATATGGGTCAACGCCTGTTTCTACAGCGATTTTAAAAGTGTCTGAATCAGTGTAGTAAATTGCTTGAGCTGAATCACCTAGTAAATCTTGTGCTTTGAAGCTCTCTTTGTTTAACACAACCGATGTGTATTGTTTATCTTCAAAGTCAGACCACATAATTACTGATTTATCTCCTGTTAGCTCTTTCCATTGTTTTTCTGTAATATGGTTTAGATTGTTCATACCATATTGGATGAAGTTTTCTTCTGTTGGTGTTGTTGATTTCCAAGAAGTGCCATCATGGTATTTGTATTGTGAGTTATGTTGGATGAGATATTTGTCTGGGATAGGGGAGATTACTCTGTCGTAGATTTCGATTTGGTCTAGTTGACAATTCAAATACATATCATTATGAAAAACTCTTCTACAAATTTCAAAGTCGTGTTCTTGTACAAGGTCGAATGGCTGAGATAGCGAATTACTATAAACTGGACTGTCAAATGAATCTAAATAGTATTTCACTCTACCATCTTTCATTATTTCCACCATAATATCATGCCATAAATTATCACATATATTACTACCGACACCAAAGCTTTCTAGAGTTACCCCTTTAGTGTTTGAGCAATAAATATAAAACTGACCTGTTCCACTAAGTATTCCCAATCTAAAACCATTGTAGTTTGCACCTCTTAAATTGCCCATGATAGCTCTGTTTGTAGAGGGTATTTGTGGTATTTTTATTTTAAATCTTATTACAATACTATTACTCAGGCGTATGAAATCAGATTTAAATGAAACATACTGATTAGTGCCATTAAAATCCATAGCATAGCCCTTACCATTCCAACCTGTTACACGAGTAGGGGCATTATTTAAAGTTCCTGTATATCCACCAATAGAATCCATAGCATTACCACTAGGTTCATCAAAACCGATTAAAGATTTACCATACTTACTTAAATTATCTTTTGTATTAGCCATTGTATTGACCTCCAATATTTTTCCATATTAAAAGGACAACCAAATTAATAGTTGTCCTCAATCATTGCTGTTTTAAAATCAGTACCAATAGGAATTGTAAACATTCCACCTTTTCCTAATGGTGTTCTGTTATTAGTTACAAGCTCATATTCAGTTGTAGGCTTAGTAAAATCAATTGGTGGTCTATCGACTGCTGAGTCAATCTCTCTAACTACACCACCTTGAGCTAACATCATATATTCTGCTGTGTTAGGAATCTCTTTTACACGAGCTGAGGTAGGAGATAAAACAAGGTTTTTATTGTCTTTTGTTTTAACGACTAAGCGTTTTTGTTCGAAGTCAGAAGGGGAGAGAGCTTTGTTGTAGATTTGTAAATCATCAAGCACACCTTGAAAATACTCATTGGCATTATTATAAAATGCGTCTGTGCCAATAAATAGATTGTTAGTACCTTGTTTTTCTACTGTTCCAATTAAAGATTTAAAGACTAATACCTCATTGATATAAAAACTTATGCTATCTGTTTCTGTGCTACCGCTAAAAGCAATCATAATATCTTGAAATACATTGATTTCTATTTGCATTGGTGTCGTAAGTGATTTCGCATTAGTTCCACGAATAACACATGATACTTTTCCATCAACAAACATAACTGATAGACCAACTCCTGTTATACTAGTGGCATTTGAAAGCAGTCTTGAGGTAGCTTTATAACTAGGAATTTTAACCTTAAATCTAATAGTTTTTTCTCCAACAGGTATTATAGGGTTGTTCATTTGGATAATTTGACCACTCCCACTAAAATTCATGGAAGAAACTTTACCATTCCAACCTTCAACTCTTGTTGCGCCTGTAACTGTACCAATATAGCCATTGCCTAATTTATCGTATACATTACCACTAGCTTCATCAAAACCAAACCATGCAATGCCATATTTGCTCAATGGTTTCTCTAAGCCTGACGTTAGGTAATCATATTTGACAAGAATTCCATCTGTATCAATAGCATCTACAACTAAGTAATTATTATCATTTAATTTAAGCTCTACTTTATGAAGACCGTTGTTTAGCCCTATTTTTTCATAAATTAAAGCTTGGTTTACTGTGGTTGTAGAATACGCATTGTAATTCTCTGTTATCCCATCAATTGTAATGGTCGCATTTTTACTTCTATTTACTCCTGTTGATACAATAAATCTAATCTTTGTACCTTCAAAATAAATAGTAGATGCTCCATCTTTTATGTTTGTATAAGTTTCTGTATTATTATAAGCTGATGTCATACCTGTAGCATGAATCCATGTGCCAAAGTACCCTATAAAATTGCTTGTGTCGTCATATCGCTTCCATCCATTCTCAGGTTGTGGAAGAGTTTGTCCTATAGTCGCCAAATCTATTTCACCTCTCTTATATTCAAAGTATTAATTACTCCAATATCGTGTGTAAACACTTTACCACTCGTACCATCAACAGGTGTGTTGTTAAAGTATCTATGCTTATCAAAAGGCACATCTAATTGAATGATTTTACCTTGTTCAACACCATGTTCAATAATGCTTTCAGTTGTGTTATCAGGAAGGTGAATAAGAGTGTTGTCTGATAGGGAATAGAGTTTATCTATTGTTGGATTTTTAATAGTCATTCTTTTTGTTTTTCCATATATATAAGGGGAATAACCATCAGGCAACCTATAGGTGAAATCAGAGCCACCAAAATTAGTAGTATATGAGCCACCAATTGCACTACCACCGTCACTAATTGCAGGAAACACTTCGCCCATGCTTTTTAAATCGGTAAACGCAACCCCTTGACTCACACCATTCTTCCAAAACTCAATAGTACCCATGTCTAGGTTTAACAAAACACTAACTATATCGCCTGTTGTATATGACGCTCCATATGTACTTTTTGGATTCCATTTTTGCCCATTAGTGTAGTAGTATCTTACATCACTGTTACTTAAACTCGAAGATAATAGAGAAGCGTTTGAGCCAATTATTCCAATCAAAGGCGCTCCTGCTGTATTCAATACTATTTCCCAATACCATTTTCCATCAGAAGCTCCTTCTGTTGCTCTAACTGAGTTAATGTGGCTTATTGAGCTAACAGAAAGCCCATCCTCTGAAATTATACAGCTAGCCCCTTTGCTTATTCTATCCCATGTCATATTATCATTCCTTTTGTCATATGATTTTCAAATAAAAACTCAGCACTAGTTAAAACTAATGCTGAGTGGTTTTTTATTTATTTGTTTTATCCAAAGACCTTGCTCGTTCTCTATAATGGTATCATCTTGTAAGATGTAGTTTTTAGTAGCTATTGGTTCATTTAGATTTAACAGCTCATTCTGACCATATTCAATGAAGTTTTCTTGTGAACACTTTGGTAAGTCAAAAATAGTGTTTCCTTTATAACCAAATTGCAATTGTCCAATAGCACTATAGCTACTATATCCATCATTAGAAATCACTGTTAGCCTATATATACGATATTTCCTAGCGTTGTCAAATGTAATCATACGTGTTTCATTCAATGCCCAATTTGTCTGTCCTGTGATAGTTGCTATTACATCAAAAGTTAAACCATCATTTGATGCACTTATTGTAAAATCCTTTGGACAAGCATTTGCTGTACTTCCTGACCTAGAAGTAAGTTTTATTTTATTGCAATATTTAGGAGAACCGAAGTCTAGTTGTATCCAACCTGTTATAGAGCCACCAACTGTTACCCAACAATCTTCACTACTAATATTTGTTCCATTAAATGCTTTCCATGCAGGGAAAGTAGAACTCCAAACACTACTAGAGCTTGCTATTAAAGGAGAGGGGGAGGTGTCACTTGTCATTTTTGTTTCATACCAAGTGTCAACTTGTTTGTCAAATGAGTATATCTTATTGTTAGAGTGAAGTAGTATTCTTTTTTCTTTGAAATAATATTTATACACATTAAATATCTCAATGTCCGATAAAGTAGATTCCCAAATTATAATGTCATCGTAAGAGCCATATATATAAGTGTAGGTATTGTAAGTACCATTAACATAACAAGTTGAGAAGTTTAATCCAACATTATGCGACAATGTAATTGCATGTATTTGAACACCGTTTAGATAAATCTTGTATACACCGTTTGAAGCAGTAAGAGATAGGTGTACCCATTCATTTAAGTTCAGGAATATACCACTACCACTTACTAAATGTGCTGAACCATTATAATAGTAAAAAGAAATCTCTCTGAACGGTGAAATAGCAATAAAGACTCCATTTGCACCACCTGTTGTTATACCTAATATTGCATTTGTGTAAGTATTGCTAGCGGTATTGATAGAGTTCAATTTATACATCGTTGATATTGTGAAACTAGCATAGCTTGATAATACATTTGTTCGATAAATACCTTGAGAAGTGGCACTAACTTTTCTTGCTGACCCTTTGTTGTTAAAAGAACTATCTAGAGTTGAGGAAGTAGTAGCATTTAAACCATTTCCACTACTATCTAGTAAAGTGGTAGAAACAGCATCATCCATCAACCATCTTGCTTTGTATCCTTCTTTTATTTTCAATTTTAAATCACCTCATTTTCAACTAAAACTAATGCTTAGTGGTTTTTTGTCTAACTCTTTTATCCAAACTTTATCTTCATTCTCTGAGACATCTGTTTGTAATACATAATTATTTTCATGTATAGTTCTATTCATTGGGGGTGTGTTAGACATACCATAATCTAAAATATTTCTCATGGAGCATGATGGTAATTTATAAGACCTTAATCCTTTAAAGCCAAATGTAATATCACTTATTCCGATATAAGGCGCACCATTATTAGACTCAATGAAAATTCTTATATATTGGAATTTTTCATAGTTTTCAAATGAAAAGGTTTTTATTTCTTCTTGTGTCCAAATCAAACTAGTAGCATAGTATAATTCTTTCCAACTAGCATTATCATTAGAACCTTGTATTTTTAAATTTTTAGGATTAGCTGATATTACGTATGCAGAAGTTATGGCAGAAGATATGCCTTGAATACTAACCGAGTCAATATTTACTTTTTCACCAAAATTAAGAGTTATCCATTGATTTGTTGTACTTCCATTGGGTGCTAACCAAGAAGTTTTAATGTCTCTGTCAAAAGCTTTCCAAGCATGGTAAGCAACGCCATAGACACCACTAGAACTCACAGAAAAGGGGGGAGGGGAAGTATCAGAGGTTAAAATAAAGTCCAACTTACGTTCAACTTCTTCAAAAGAGTATCCTTTGAGATTTGATTGGAACAAAAATTTGTTTACAAGCCAACCATACAACCCTGAGTAAACACCAATCCCTTGAATAATTTCATCAAAATTTGTGATATGATACTTAGAATCAAAAGTACATTTATTATATACATTTACTCTAGTTCCTTCTGAATAAAAGGTGAAGTTTGTAACACAATTTTCTAATGTTGTTGAGCCTATTCCTGAATAGCTACTAGTAAAATTCTTTTGTACATCAAATATACAATTTACAAACTTAATAGTAGCACTAGTGCTATTCCCATACATTAAACTAGGAGATACGTTTGTGTTGTATCTTATAACGCAATTGTGTACTTCACCCCTAACGTTTGCGCCTGCATAGCAAATTGAGGTTTCATAATTAAGAGTTCTACTACCTGTATTAAAATCAAATATAATCTGATATGCTCTTGTACCTGCGTTTTTGAACATAATACAATGTGTATCTCTATTACTATGTTTTGTGCCATCACATAGAAAGACTGTTTTTCCTTTTTCACCAATAAAAGATATTGCTTTATTATCATCCCAAAGTCCACCTGAATCATAAGCTCCTGCAATTCTAGTAACATCATGAGTACCTGCTTTTGCAAAAATAGCGTCACCATCTGTGGCACATTTAGAGACTGCATAATTTACAGTTGCAAAAGGAGAGGATAGTGAGCCATCATTTGTATCCAATCCTTTTGTTGAGTCAACATAATAAATATTATTAAATGTTAACACTTGTTTATTTATTTTTATAGTAGGCACTTATTTCACCTCAATTCCTATGCTTCTAATATCAAAATATTTCTTTAAATCTATAGTTTTAGTAAATACTTTACCTGTCTCACCATCACCTAAAATCTCATTTTCATTTACCATTGCAGGGTCTAGTCTTGTTAATTCTCTATCGAATAGGGGAGCTAGATTGTCCATACCTTCTTCTGAGAACTGAATATAGTTTGGAAGACTGTTAGATACTGTTAGTATTTTTTTGGGGAAGTATTCAATCATAAAAGAGGTATTGTAATAAGTTCCATCACTAACATATTGGCTTTTGTCTTTACATACTGTTCCAGTATTCTCACTTTGTGGATACCATGCCATTAAATTATCTGAAACACTATCTATATCAGATAGTTGGAACATGTTTTTTGATATTTGTAATTCTGTTCTAGCAACAGACCAAATTCTTGAGTCTTTTAATTCTCCATTAAAATACTCTATATATCCCGAAGTTGCGGCAGGATTAGCTCCCAATGAAAATATAGCAGATGTGCTTCCAACTGTTCCACTGTAGGCAAGCTCACTCACCTTAGTACCATTAACATACAATTTAATAATATTTCCATCAAATGTTGTAGCCAAATGTGACCATATGTTCAATGGAAGCATATCTCCATAGCAAACCCTATACGCACCATTTATATAAAATCTAGCATAGGGTTTTCCATTTAAAAGACCAATAGAGTGTCCTCCATTTTCAACATTTGACATAATATCTTGATTTGTACTAGAGAATGTGTATGGCTTCACCCAAGTTTCTAATGTTACCACGTTATATTTGTGGACTTTTGTTGTTCGCATACGAGAGCTTGTGCCATTGTAGAATACTGAGTAGTCTTTTCTCTGTGAAACTTTTTTATACTCGCCATCATGTAGAATAAATGATTTATTTACTATCATTTTTTGTGCGAAGAACTCTGAGAATACAGGGTATCTTGAAGTTGAAGTAGCAATTCTGTAAGTTCCTGCTGATATTTTTCCTGTCATATCCAACCAAACAGTAGCATTTAAGGGGCAATTCGATTCTTTTAGATTTACAAAATTTCCATCATTTTGTTTTTTTTGAATGAATACTTTCCCTGTACCTGAGTTACCACCACTATCTGAGTAATATCCACCACAAGCCCACAAAGTAATTTCTTCGCTACAAGAAAATTCAATATAGCCATTTATATTTAAGAGTGTAGCGTTTGATAGTCCATCACCTACTACACCATTTAATAAAATTGACTTTGGGTCTGCTCCTTCGTGATATGAGGACAATATAATAATATTAGATTCATCCTCACCTTTTAAATGAGGGGGTCTTCCTTGTCCTGCCATTATTTCACCTCAACTCTAATACTCCTAATATCAAAATATTTCTTTAAATCTATAGTATTACTGAATATCTTGCCAAATTCACCAGCATCTAAAATGTCTTTTCTCTGTGTCATTGGGATTGGCTCTAATTTTCCAACTCTACGGTCAAGTAGGGGAGATAGATACATACCTTTTTCAAGGAATTGGTTTGATTTAGGGAGAGTGTTTGAAACTGTTTCCCAATGTGAGGGAACAGCAGATAGGGCTTTTCCTATTAGTTCAATTTCTCCAATGGCAATAATTACACCACCATTGTTGCTTTCAACTAACAAACGATAGAAGATAAAACTATTGCTATTATTGAATAAATACTTTCTAGATTCTCCACTTCCCCAATTTATTTGATTGCTTATAGAGATTATTGTTTCCCAATTACTCCCATCATTTGAACCCAATAAATTAAAATCCTTTGGTGAGTGTGTATCATACCCTAAACCATTTCTTGAAGTAACTTTTAGCTCTGCCAAAATTCTAGGAGAATTAAGCTTTACCTGTATCCACGCATTTGATACCACACCATTTTCAGTCATCCATGCTGTTGTCTCAGATAAAATGCCATTAAATGCCCTCCAAGAAGGAAAACTGCTTTGTTCTGAACTAGAGGAAATAACAAAAGGTGCAGGGGCGCTGTTACTAGTCATTACAGGAACAACGTTGGTGCTTGTGTATTCAGGTGTCCCTATATCCCATTTTTTATATGCACCATCTTGATAGATAAATGATTTATCAGGAACATAGTGTGTTTTCAACTCAATCTCTCTTACATATGTCCAATAAGTACCACCCCCTGATTGATTGTTTCTACCTTTAATGGTTAGCTTATCGCCTTTTTTTATTTTTAACATAGATAGTGGTTGGTCTACATTCTCTGCAAAAGCTCCTAAAGGCACATCGTTTAAAAGTACCTCTCTATCAACAAGTGCATAACCGGTTCTGATTACTTTAATGCAGTCAATATATAGCTTTCCCTCTAAACCACTGAAAACAATATCTATAGTAGCTTTTTGACCATTATAGTAACCTAAATAGGTAGTTTCAGTTCCATCAAATACTTCTGAGTTACCACTAAGTATGCTTCTTCTGTCGCCTTTTCCACCCCAATTGTCATAGCTTGTTACAATATCCATTTACAACACCTCTAATCTGTCTATTCTTTGCCATTGGCTACGAGTGATTTTTTTTCTGTGTAAACTTCCTGTGTCTGACCAAGTTGAATCTAACTCCTTGTCATAAGTGTAATCACGTTTGAGACTTAAAGATGTTGTACCTTCTCCATAGAAATCTAATTCTCCTAAGCCTGTGTATGAAGCATGTCCATTGTTTTCAGTGAATTTAAGTCTATATGCTTTATAAGTATCTTTGTTTGAAATAGAGTATTCTTTGTCTTGATAACCTACTGTCCATGATTGATTAGTTTGAGTATCTAAGTTCACCCAAGTTCCATTAGTACCATTTGTAGTATCTAAGCTCCCTTGAAGAACCCATGACTTAACCATACCTGATAGCTGACCACTAGTACCACCTGCGCTTCTTACCTTATATTTACTAACTCTAACAGGATTGTTAAAATAGAATCCTACAAAACCTGTTAGAAAACCATTTCTAGAAAGATAACCTTCAGCTTTGTTTGCTTTATCAAAAGCATACCAAGCTGAATAACTACTACTATACTCTGTTTCTGAGAACGCAAAACCCAATGAGGATGAAGTGTTTGATGTTAATTTAGGAACAACATATCCACCTATTTTTACTTCCTTTTCTTCAAGAAATTCATTGATATTAAAGTCTCTCTTAGCAATAAAGAATAAGTCAGTTACAAACCCTGCAAACAGGTCAATCCTTACCTGAATAAACTGTTTAGTAGCAGATTGAATAGTTCCATCTTCCGCAATAGCAACCCAATCAGACCAATCATAATTGTTTGATGAAACTCTTGTTAACACAGCGAAAGAGCTTGCACCATTTACTATGCTGTCTGTAAATACTTTCTCGAAATCTTGAAAAATATCTCCTAGATTAATAACATCAGAAGTCCACGAGCCTTGCTCTACATAGATAGGTTTTCCTTCACCATCTACATCAATATCCACTAATTCTAAAAAACCAGTGTCTTTGTTGATCTTAGTTTTATCATGTGTTCCGGAGACACCAATCGATAAACCTATTTTTTTCTTCTCTGTATTGCCACCTATAAGAGCCATATGAGCATTTTCCTTTCTTAATTGTTGAGTATGATTATATGGTCATCTTGTCTATCGCCTGTATCAATAGATTCGATGCCACCCATAAAAGTAACAAAACTCCCACTTAAGTTTGTATATGAATTATCTAAGAACAACACCAATAGTTTTTTATTTTTAGGTGCTTTAATTTCTCCAATTTTGGCGTTTAAACCGTTTTTAACAAGGTCGTCTATTAGCTTGTTTAGTGAATGTTTTCCTGTTTCTATTGTGTAAACTTTTTCATTTGAAGACTCAAATAAAGATAGCTTGTTATTAGAGGTTGTTATTTCTAAGGAATCATTTTTATCGGGAAGATGTAACCAAAATCGTTTCATCATGTATTTCCTCGCTTTCTATTATTTGATTGTCCAATTAATTTGACCTGCTCGATTGGCTTCTAAAGGGGCATAGAAGCGTTCCACCTCAATCCCTCTTGTTTTGAATACCAAATGACCGTCCATTGTTTTATTGGAAGTTAGCTTAACTTCAATGAACGCACTCTTATTAAAGGGAATTGAGACAATAGGCTGAAAGAATAATTGAACATCATCTTTCCTGTAAGTTGTTTTATAGCCAAAATTAATGGACTTTATATCTGAGCGTTGTACAGCACCCTGTACACCATTGAAGTCCGAGTAGGCTTCTTTATATGTAATAAGGTCTTTGTCTGCAAAATTTGTTGTTAAATGAAACGTTTTTCCGTTTTCATCAATATACTCGATTTCAATTCTTTTACCACTTAGGTTAAAAGAGCCATCGGTCATTTCGAAGAAAAATTTCATTCCTTGACCAAACAAACCAAAACGTATGACCTGATTTCTCTGAATTAAATAATAATCATTTTTCTTATGCGTGAGTAGGTCATACTCAGCATAGTTTTTACCATTTACATAATCAGCATTCCAATTAAAAGGAATGCCGATTGCTTGAGCATTTTCTGAGCTTGAGAATAACATTTTTATCATCTCCTTCATTGCATTGAAGTTTTTCTTTTAATAAATCCATAAAAAAAGGGTAGGGGAGAAATCCCCTTACCCTTTAGAATAATTATTTTATTTCTTAAATATGATTATGTTCCTTTTACACATAACGGTATGAAACGCGTTGCATTAACAGATTTTTACCTGCCGAAGCGGTCATAGGCACATCTGCGAAAACAGAAATCTGGACAAAGTTACCGCCTGCAAAGTCTGCATTACTACCATTAACGTCAGTGTTGTTAGCTAAACCTAAAATCTCTTTTGCATTAGGTTTTTTCTCAATTTGAATAGCCATATATTCTACCTTTCCATCAAGTACAGGATTTCCCTCAACTTTCACCCATGATGTAGGCTCTGTTACATCTGTAGTACCTGCTTTTGTTACTTTATAAATGAAACCATTGGCTACTGTTGGTTGAACATAAGTATCTAATGTCAAATCCTTAGAAGCTGACCAAACATGAGCAGTCGCAGCATTCACATTTGTTGTAGTACCTGTTGTTCCTAAATCCTTAGTTCCAGGAGGGTTGACTGTATTAACGCCACCTTTACCAACAGGTGTCCAACCATTTTCATTCAAGCTATCAACACGCACATTAAACCAGTTGTCACGAACAGCTTCAACGACATTCCCTTGGCTACCATCCCCGCCTTGACGGTCACGAGTAGTGAAAACTACTTCCTCCATCTTAGAAACATCTTCTGTACCACCACGATTATTCCAAATATAAAAGACTTTTATGTGTGAATGAGAATCTGCATCGACAGTATTGTAGTTTACTGTGTTTTTTACTTCGCTTGCTTTTGTGTTAGCACCTTCATACCATGATACTTGAGGTTGGTTTGTCATTTTAAATTCCTACTTTCCTTGTATTATTTAAATTAAATTGTGAGGGTATTATGAGTGAGTTATAAATTATTTCAATGCTACTTTTACATTGACAGATAAATTTTGTGCATCAACAGAAAAAGAAGGGATGTATAGTCTAAACACATCTCCCTTCTTCACCGAACTGTCCCTTAATGTATATGCTTGATTATTTAAATAACGATCTTCATCAATGATTACTGGGTTGACTGTAATATCCAGCCAATCAATGAAGTTCGATGATTTTTGTAATTGAATAGGGGTAGGCATTGAACCTAAAATAGAAATCGATGCTTGAATATCAACAATTTCACCGTCCCAATCAAATATGATATGTGGGTCTTGAACGCCTTGCAAAATATCTTTTGGAATAATGAATACAATTGTTTTCTCATTTACAAATTCAGTTATGTTTTGAAGCTTTACGAATTGTTCTTTACTCATTAATCCATTTATTACTTCGTTGGCTAATGGAACATTTCCACCTAAGGCATCGATAGGAATCCATGCCTTTCCATTCCAACGATAACGTATGCCTGTATCAAAAACCTGTATTGTCCATCCAACTTCAGGGTGGGGGAATTTTTTAGCAATGTCATCATATGTATGAACAAATGGTTGATAAATTAAAACTGTTGTTTCGTATGCATCTCTTACTAGTTCAGTTGCTTCATTAGCATTGTGAGTGGCAATTAAAGCCTGGTCAGTGGCATGATTGGATTCATTAATAGCAATGACCAGTTTTTTTAAGTATTCTTCATAGTTATCTGTTCGATCAATTAGATCTTGAACTTGTATTTTACTTTTTTCAATAATTTCGTGCAGTGTTTCGGTAGAATTGGTACCATCATAATGGACAATTCGTGTCGAGGGGTAAAGGATTAAACCTCTTCCTTTGTACACCATTGACATTGTTTCTGCTTCCTTCACTGCATGGAAATAAACAAATCCATTAGAATAGTCTACATAAAATTCATTTTTTTCTAATTTGTGCTTGATGAATTTTTCATAATTAATTTCAAACATACCTGAAATTCTAACCTTATACATTTCATCAGGTATTTCTAATAAAAAAACACGTTGATTGACAACACGAGCGATATCCAGTCGATCGATATATGGGTCGCTGGGTGTTCCTTTGCGCCAAACGATATGAATAGGATTATTAAATTCTAAATAATTAGTAGGCAGTGACAATTTTCTCACCTCCTTTCCAAGTGAATTTTAATTGGCAAACACATTATTAGATCCTTCTTGTATAGAAGCACTGGAGCTTGCATGTGTTCTTACAGAATCACCTTTTCTAGCAAGCTGTTTACCACTCACAAATACCTTGGAACTACCTGAGCTTACAGAACCATTGGCACTAGAATGTCCACCGCTGACATAAGACCAGCCACTTGGAACAGTATATGAATCTTGTTCTTGTGTTTTGGCACCTGAAAATGAAACTTCCTTACCATTCACAAAAACAGTAGGTGCTCCATCATCAATGGTCCCTTCCACAGTTGCGTCGATATCTAGCTCATCATAGGGCGAGCTAGGTGGGATTTCGATACCAAAACAAACATCTCCCACCCAATAGCCTCCATAATATTGACCATCTTTATATTCTGGAACACACTGGGGCTTATTAGGTTTCCTTACTTTAACGTGCTTACTAGCAATAGAGCTACTTATTTTATTACCTCTTACTGATACTTCAGGCATGCTAACACTCCTTAGTTTAGATCAATACGAGTACCATTTAATTTAATGCCTGTTGCAGACATAGTCATCGTATTACTTCCAAATTTTAATTCTAAAAGTGAGTTATTCATTGTGATACTACCGCTCCCACCTTTAATTGATACCGTCCTAGGTGAATTAATCTCTATAGATTTTGTGCTTTCAGTGTTTAAATTAATAGAGTGTTTTTCACCAGTTTCATCTATATACTCAGTAAAGAAACCTTGAGAGGTTTTATATTGCTTAGCTTTATTATTGTTAGTATTATTACCTGAACCACTACCCCAAATAGCAATAGGATAGGCTTGTGATCCTGAACCCTCAAAATACATTTCATATTTAACATTTTCCGATGAACCATTTTTGGTAATAAATCTTAAAAATTTTTGTTTAATATGGACATAATTATCAGGGTCCATAGGGTCATAAGTTCTGAGTCTAGTAACCGTCAAATCAGAGATAAAGCTATCATCGTCAGCTAATTCTTCAAGAATCGACTCATCTAGCTCACCATTCATAATGAAAAGCTTTCGTGCATACAAGTGTCCATCTTTATTTACCCAAAATCTAGGCTCATGATTGACATCAATTGCAATACCCTCATTAGCATTGAGGCGAATTTCCTCACCGCTATTCCCATTAATAGTGATACCATCATTTTGGTCAAAGATGATCTTTTCACCTAAGAAACCATCAACTATTTTAAGGTTGTGCGTAGTTATGTCTTTTGCATAAAGTCTTCCATCTGTCCCTACGTAAAATTTCTTCTGACCATCGACATAAATGGAGATAGCTTCATTAGCATTTAATCTAATTTTTTCACCATTTTTCCCATTAATAGTAATACCTTCATCCCAATCTAGGGTAATGGCATCGCCTAAATCACCATCTACAATTCGAAGATTTTTTGTTACCAATCCTTCAGCGTATAGTGTCCCGTCTTCCCATTTAGAGTCACCTAAAGTGGCAAATAGTTTACTAACCCATTTACCATTTTCCCATTTCTGCAGCGCAAGTCCATTAGTGGCATTTAGATAAGCTCGATACTTCCCATCATTCCGAACAGCGATAAAGCCAAAATCATTCATCATGAGATTGTTGTGATATCTACCCATTGTGAGACCTGAATAGAATAAGGAATCCTCAATTTCTTGTCTTAATCTAGTCGCTTCATCATAGTAATTTTTAAATTTCTGCACAAAAATACCACGATTCTCAATGGGACTCGTGGATTCTGTCAGTGGATCAGTCATATCAATATTTAAGAAGGATGATTCAAGGTAACCAGTATTTATGATTTTGATATAATTGGACATGTAAGTTGTTAACTCTAAATATGCATTTTTTATGGCACTCGTCGAATACCTGTCTGTAGTAGAGTAAACGGTAGGGAAGGTTTGAGTTGCAGTATTAAAAGCACCATCAATATCTGAAACATTATCTCTCTCACTCCGGATGTATTTTTGTGCCTGTTGAAGAAGCAGCTTGTAGTCTGAATGGATTTTATATAATTCTTTAATGAGCTCTAATTTTTCAAGCGTCGTTAATTTGCCATCTGCTACAATTTTGTCAAATAAACCAATATTAAAATAGTTATTTTCAGCATCTAAGATCACTTCATCAAGATTATTGACAATCTTAATATTCTCAGCAATCATGTTTCTAGAGTAGAGAGTACCATCTGTATTAGCCCATAACACCTTTTTCCATTCTTCATTATCTTTCTGGCTCACAGAAAATCCTTCACAAGTAGTTAATGCAACCCTTGTTACATCATTCCACGATATAAGTCCGAAGCATTCATGGTCCTGTGGAATTAAGTTTCCTTGTTCATCTTTTGTATTATTAGAAACTAACCCTAAATACATGGTTTCTTCACCATGCCGATTATAAATGGTAGTTCTTGAGCCCTGTGTTATCCATATACCAGATTCATCTTCAATCATCAAATTAACACCAGATATAATCTTCCCAAAAATACGCTCACCAAAAATTCCATCCTTTGAAATTGCGTGTTTCCATGACTCGCCATTATCATTGGTGATAGCAAGAAATCCATTTTGTATAACAAGCCAGCTTAATGGATCTTCTAAATCTTTTACAATAATGCCCCGTTCGCTTATTTCTATCTGCTGGTTATAACCAGCCATGACAGCATTTTTTAATGCATCCCATTTATTATTGATGATATCGTTAATGGCCCCGTTGTTCTGCTCGGACAAATTCCACTTCCATTTATCCATCTGAACAATTGTAGATGTATTGCCTGCTTTATTAAGCTGTTCTAACCAATTATTGTCTTCATCAAATTCATTTTCGATAACAAGAGAAATACTTTCATTTTCAAAGTCATGAGTAATTTCCGTAATTTTGGCTTTTATATCTACTTGTAATCTATCATATCTAACCCTAATAATGTCTCCTAAACCTAACTTGTCCCAATCATTTTGGCATTCAACGATGGATAGAAAATCAATTAAGTTCATATCTAATCTGATTTTTGGCTCTAAATATTGTCTGAATATTTCCTTACCGTCTTCCATTAAGTCCTCATCATCAACAATTGAATCATTAGTATATTCTTTTTCTATTTCAAAATCGGATAGCTCGGCTAACTGCTCAACTGTAAAGTTATGTTCTCTAGTTAATTTTTCCTGTAACGCAAGTAAATCATTTACGTAATCAGAAAGCTGATAGTTTAAATCTCTAATAAAGGCTTCTTGATTGGAGATCTCTAATCGTTTGGCCTCTAAACGTTGAATAATGTCTTGATGTTTTGGAGTTGAGGAATGAAAATTTGCATTTGATAAATCTAATTCATCTTCAATAAGGACTCTTTGGGAATTCAGGGTACTTAGTTTTTGTTCCTCTGTTTGGATAATGGAATTTTGTGTAGTGACCATTGTAGTTAAATTAGTAAACTTCTCTGATAAGGATTCAACCAACGCCTGATAGTCTTCTAATGCAATGCATAAACCATCTGTTAAATATTTAGAATGACTGACAACAATCCCGTTTTCACGTTTGAAAGGGTAGAGGTAGTATCTGTAATCTTCGAGATAGGATTGACCGGTAGGATTTAATCGATGTATAGATAAGCCATCTTGTCCATACACTTTTAAGCGAGTGATTGTATCAATTGTGTTTGTCGCTAAATTGAATGACTCTAAATATTTTCCATCACGGAGGTGGAAGCCTTTATCTTTACCAATATTTTCGGGTTTATAGAAATTGATTTCATATTTTATTGAATCCCACACAATTAAAGCATTCCAAACTTTTGCTAAATCATAAATAATTTCTAAAATATTATTTGATGCAACCTCATAGCTTCGATAAACCTCCTCGAAGGAACTGTCAACATAGCCTAATTTCCATTTTGTATTTACGGAAGATAAAATATCAGTAATAATTTGAGACAATGTTTTACTGACTACTTCAAATTGTCTTATATTTTTATCACTTAATTGGACACCGAGTGACAAAGCAGTATAACTAATATACTCATCATCACTATATGATTTACTGGATTCGTTCATTAAAAAGTATTCAGTGGTTTGTCCATATTTCAATTTGAAAAGATACCTGTTTCTTATTTTATCAATATTTTTATTTTCAAAAGGAATCCCATCTTCCATTAGAACAGTAGGTATTTTAAATGAAATTTCATTTAGGACCGAAACCTTAGTACTATAATTGATATCATATGCCTCACTAATTCTGGCAATTGTTTTTTTATCAGGGCTACATAAAAATATTCTTGCATCATCTGGTTTTAAACGGTAATCTATTTCACCTAATTTCAATGATTTTCACCTCACTCCTGTAAAAAGACATACTGATGTCTAACATCCATATCGAAATCCCCTTTTCCTTTTAGGAGATTAGACCCGATTACTAATGCTAGGAATTCATCATTATGATCATCATACCGATAAACACCTAAATGCTGCCTGTCAGAAACAATATCTTCTTTTTGACAATCAATAAATATTTCTTCATTATCGATAAGATTGTCTACAACTAATGTTTGATTTGTCATGATATTGGTTAGTTCTATACTGCCTTTTCCATTCTTTTTCTTAATCCATAGTTTTGGCTTAACAATAAAATCGCCCAGATTTTCTAAGGATTCGCAAGGATCGAAGGTGATAGAGAAAGATTGTATATAAGGTTTTTCGTTATCCTTTTTTGCATGAAGAACAATCTTATATCTAAAAATCAAACCATCTAAATTAAAGCCATCTAACAAATTGTTATCACTGAAATTTATTGATTTCCAATTAGTCCAATTCTTGTAGTCGTAAGAGAGGGAATAGAGAAACTCTATTTGTTGATGATGTATATTTATCATATTAGCGAGGATGGTTGTTAAATATTTTGAAGAAGCATTCGTAATTTCATAATATTTAGATACATAAGAGCCTGTTGAATTTATTAAGGAACCCCATTTCATTCTAAATACTCCTATTCTATTTTTCCAAAAGGTCTAAACTCACAATTTGTGCCAACCTTTTTCCAAATGATATTTTTTGCTTTTCTCCAGACAACTGAATTATCAATAAATGCTGTATCGTTTTGAACAGAAGACCATTCAGGCTCAGTTGGGGAGGAGTAGCCTGCTGTCTCACAAAGATAATAATATGTCTTACTTCCATTAGTAGGGAATACCAAGTCACCTACCTCATAATTGAATTCTTTGCGCCAAATTTTTCCTGATACCTCGGGGAATTCTTGTTGTGAGGAAGTAATAAAAGTTGGAGGGGTAGTGGAACTTTTCCCATCGACCACGCATTCATAAAGGCCACCATTATCTACAGGCGGCTTTACTAAATTGCCAATACTGTAATTTTTATTTGGTAACCATTTTTTTGCTTGAATACCTTCTCTTGTGACTACCCAGCCGATATATGAACCTGAGGCAGGGACCTTATTCCACATAATATGACCAATTGGATAATATTTATTATCACCTAGATCTTCAATAGATTGAGTAGAATCTTTTAAGTAATTTTCTAATTTACTAAAATTATTGCCATATTCAACAATGGTATTTTTTATATCATCATCTTCAAAAGAGGATTCAGTAGTAATGTTTAATTTAAGTCCATTTGTTGTTTCCATTTAAAATTCACTCCATTTTTTTATATTGGCATATTGTGCTCCCCAAGAATTATCAACTTTATCAATCGTTAAACCATTAGAGGTAACCTTCGAATTAAAAAAACTCCCTTGTTCAAAGCTTTTCATGTCGTCGATAATTTGATAACCAGTATTAGTATTTCTAAATGCCATATTATTAAAAATAAGTTCATGAGAGTAAGTATAGGGAGAATCACATCTAATAGTTAGTTCTACATAACCTTGCTTTAAACCATTATGTAATAATGCAGAATTTCCTTCTACCAGGGCGTATAATACTCTATTTGGATTATTGTCAAAAATTAAGGGTTTGTAATATGGCTGAAATAACCAACGAGCAATTTTTCTTAGATCGTGGTCATCAAGCCAATCTTCAAGATAAAAGGACAAGTTAAAGGAGAGGGGTTCATGTTCAACCTTTTGAAAATACGGTTTTTCATTATTAGCAATTTTTTTCTCAATAATTCTCCTTCTAGGAAGAAAGTTTTCTTCAAATAAACCTCCTCTTGTTGAAGCAATTTGAATCCCCATATCTTTTGATGAAATGTTGTCATACATAAAATGAATAGATTCCAACATTACTTTCTCATTCCTTTCCTACGCAATAAATCATCATCAATCATTTTACTAAATCGATTTAAGTCGTTTTTGTCACCGTTCATTTTATCGATGTGGAAGTTTATCTTAATGTCACCATACGTATCGCCAGTACTAACAGAGGATGATTTTTGGAATGGGGTAAACTTTAGTGAGAAAGGGGATAGATTCTTCATGATACTATCCATTATATTGATTGAATTAAACAAACTTTGTGTATCAGCTTTATTCAACATAATTTCTTGAGGGTGAGCAATAATAGCTTTGCCTCCTTTACCATCAATCCCAATTCCAGTCCAGTTCATGAAACCTCCACTGTCAAGTGAGGCAATTTTTTTCTTCATTAATTCACGGGTTGTAAGATTTACAATCATATCTAATTTGGAATTAAAGAAAGTTTTTAATTGTTGTATTTGTTCAGAAGAGTAATTATTTTTTACAGAATCAAATGTTACGTTTTCGGAGATTTGGGAATCTTCATTTCTGCCTTCTGAAGCGAGATTATCAGCTTTGTTTTTTAGAGCCATTTTAGTATTTGCATTTAAAGATGGTTCAGGTACAAGTTTCTCGTAAATAAATTTGCCTAACATTACTTTCATATCCGCAACAGATAGTTTACTTCTATTTTCTTGTGTATTTCCTGAATTCTCATTGAAAAACTGCTCAAAAAAGCTATTATATTTCCCGCCAAGCAAGTTTTTATTACTATTAAAATACTCAGATAATGAATCCATTTCTGCTTGTGTAAGAACCCTTGTGGCTTCATTAAAATTAGCACCATTTTCAGTAAATCGAGAATCTGCCTTATCGCGACCCTTTGCTGCTAAATTTTTTGCCATTTCACTAACGGCACTCTGATCCTGGCCTGAAACATTCGGTAAAACTCTGTCATATAAGAATTTACCTAATAGAACTTGTAAGTCCGCGTTAGATAAGTTGCCTTTAGATGTTTGTGGATTGGAAAGATTCGATTCAAATGAACCATTATCTTTGGATTCTTGACTGTCATTAAATTTTTTTATTAAATCTAGAGCCTCTTCTAATTCGAAGATAACATTGTTGCGAATAGACATACCTACATCTTTCATAGTATTGTCTAATACACCGCTAATTTCGGGTAGTGAGGCTTTTAATTTATCACGGTATTGAGTGAAGTTTGCCTCCACATTAGTTAAATGACCAGCGATGATATCTTCTCTCATTTTAGCGAATTTGCTTTCATCATTTAGTAAATTGCTATAGTACGACTCCCAATATTCTTTTTCAAGATTAATTTTATTGACTAAATTTTCATGCTCTGACTCTTGTAGCTCTATTTTTTCATTTATCTCTTCCTCTTTGGATTCTAATGCATCATTTAAAGACTCTTTACGTAAATCAATTTCTCGGTTATGGCGTTTTTCCGCAATTGTTTTATCAATTTCATCTAACTGTTCTTGTAGACTTTTCCTCTTTGCTTTCGCTTCATAAGAATTATCTAAAGCTAAAATATTTAGCTTGCTCTGTACGTCATTCCGTTCACTTTCTAAATCTAAAATCTCCATATCATAGCTTCTTTGAGATTCTTCTCGGTCAATGAGCCTTAGCTTATCTTCAACGCTTTTTCTAAATAAGTCCATTTCTTCTTGCAGATTTTTCATGATTGTTTCATGTTTTTTATTTTCGCGTTCAATTTCTTCATCAAGTTGCTTGATTTGCTCATCTCGAAGTTCTTGATGATAATCTTTATACGCACTAATAACTTTATCTGCAATTTTATCAAGTTGGGCTTTTTTTGCATCGTCCTTTTGCTTTGTATAGTCTTTAATAGCTAACGTGGCATTTAAATAGCCATTATACTCTTCATTTATTAATTTTGTGATTTCTTTGATACGTTCAGCAGTGATATCACGCTGTTTTAATTCCTCTAGCAAATTATCTCTAGTTTCTAAATGCTGTTGAGCAATTCTTTCTTGGGCATTAATAATGATGTTTGTATATTTCTCATAATCTGCCGAACCTTCATCAAACATTTTACGAATCAATTCAGCTCGATTTATTTCGGATTCTATATTATTTATTTTCTCATCCGATTGTGTTTTGATATTGATTAAAATATCATAGTCACTATCTTGAATATCAACCTGTAACTCTTTCATACCGATCGTTAACTCTTCAATGCGTTTTTTCGCAGATTGTAAACCATCGCCATACGCTTTATTTCCATTCACTAGGCTTTTTAATTGAGTTAGTTCATAAAGATTGGCATTCTGCTTTTCCTTCATCGCATTATTAATATTTACAAGTGATTTTACATACCTAGCAGAGGAAGTATCTAATTCTCCAAGTTTTGCTTTTTCATAGGCGATAACATTATCCTGAATTTGACGTTGTTCTTCATACTTTGACATGTAGGATTCAACTTTTTTTGAGCCTACATCCCAAATGGCAAAATCTATCTCACTATTGACATTGTTCAGTTCATGAAGACGTTGCGTATACTCATCAATGACCTTTTTTGAAGCAGTACCACTCTTAATAACGCCTTCCAGATAAGCAATTTCATTTTGGTTGATTTTCTTTTTATCATTTAAAGCAGCTGTTTGTCTGTCTAGTTCTTTACGATAGGATTCTGATGTGACAGTGAGTTTTCTTAATCTGTTATCACTAGTTTCCAATAAGTTATCAATCGTTGTCTTTTTGTTTTCAAAAGAGGAAAGATAGCTATCAATTATGTCGCGCTCAAGGTCTTCTACTAAATCTTTTTGATTTAAAATCTGTTGCTGTAAACTTACTAATTCAGATTTTGTTTGATCAATAGCTTGTTGTGTCGTGTCAACTGCAAAGGATGTAGAAGTTGTGGCTCCATTTTTTGCAGCAGTATAGTAACTTGTTGGGTCTAAGCGTTGTCCGCTACCATTCTTTACTTCGTAATGTAGGTGAGGGCCTGTCACTCTAGTACCAGAAGCACCAATATTACCTATTTGTGTGCCCACATCAACATAATCACCAATTTTAGCAATAGCTTTATCTAGATGGGCATAAAGATGTTTGAAATTATTTGCATCTTGTACGACAACAATATTTCCATAAGAGTCGTCATAGCCATTTTTAACAGCATCACCACTAGCTATTATTTTGCCTGCAACATTCGCATCTAAGCGAGTCCCTTTAGACCCAGAAATATCCATGCCGAGATGGAAATCAGGTTCT
Organism: Lysinibacillus sp. A1; assembly: GCF_000801965.1. Lineage (NCBI taxonomy): Bacteria > Bacillati > Bacillota > Bacilli > Caryophanales > Bacillaceae > Lysinibacillus > Lysinibacillus sp. A1. The sequence continues at coordinate 33,919 of NZ_JSZM01000005.1, read as the reverse complement.
CCTGAAATCGGGTCTTTACGGCCTCCATATGCACTAGTGATTTTGCCAGACCAACCGTTTAGATTAGTAGTTGTAGAAGAAGTGAGGGACTTGCTTGTTATATTACCTGTTTGCTGAATTTTCCCTGAGGCAATCTGATTTTTTAAAGAAGCCTCTTGCTGTTGCATCACTCGAAGTTTTTCTTTTTCAAATTGAATTTGAGTTTCTAAAGCTTTTCGATACTCACTAGAATGCTCAGGTAGCTTAGACAGCAACCTTTGTTGTTTTTCAATTCCGAGATTTAACTCTTCAAGTTTTTGTTTGTATTTATCGGTTATGTATATTGATTGCGTTGTTGACTTGTTGGCATTTTTTTCAGCGTTAGTTAATTTAGTAACAGAGTTACCAACTTTACTTAATTGTTCACCATAATTTATTTTTAAATTGGTTAAATCAATTAATTCAGCGTTTTTCAATTTTATTTTAGGTTCGTATGTTGCAGCGGCTCTATGGTAAGCCATTTCATTTTGTAGCTTTGCTAGATCAGAAGAAGAAGTAGGCTTTTCATCTATTTTTTTTGCATGTTCCGCTAATTTTGATTCTAGTTGTTGAACTTCGATGTTTCTGATGCTAATTCGTTTATTCGTTTCAATTGCAAGTTCCAGAGTAGCCTTTTGTTCTTCAGATAATTTATTTTCACGATTTAACTTATGGGCTTTTAATAAAGCATCATTTGCTTTATTTTCAGCAATCATCAAATTGATTTTTTCTGCTGAAATACCCATTAATATAGATTCATCATTTACTATATTAGGATAGACAGATGATAAGTCTCTTAATATTTCATTCCTAGTTTTATAAAGGTCTACTATTCTTTGTTCTGCGGCTGTTAATTTTTCTTTATTTAATAAATCAACTAAGGTTTGTTGTGAATAATCTTCTAATTGTTTTGAGATTTCTTGATAAGTAAATAAAGAATCATCTAATACACTAATATATGAAGATGAAATCCCGAGGGCCTCTTCAGATGAATCCTTATAATTTCTCATCTTAGATGCCAGATTATCCAGCTCATTACCTGAAGAAGAAGTTTTTGAAGTGAAATTTACTAGAGAAAGCCCAGTAACATTCATTACATTGTTGTATTTCTTGAATTCATTTATTATATTATTTAATTTATTTTTGGCACCAGTTTGAATAGACTCAAGTTGTGATTCGTCCATATCTGGATTAGCAGTTTTAAATATGTCTTTTAGGTTGTCTACATATTTAGACACTTCTTTCTCTTTTTCTTTAAACTTTTCTGGAGTTGCATAATATAGTTTGTTGAATTGGGAATTCATTTCTTCTATTAAATTAGAGGTATTATTCCCACTCAGTAGTGTTGATAGGGCTAATTGTAGGTTCTTTATTCCATCCGCATTAGAATCAAATATTAGTTCAGAGCTAATTGTCTGTGCGAACTCTTTAGTACTGCCTTTTAAATCTTCATTTTTATTTATAATACTTTCTAACTCTGTTATATAGGCATTTTTTAATTTGGAAGTACTATCTGCTAAATTAAGATTAGTATTGTTTATTAGATTACTAGTGTAATTTACTTCATGTTCTAACCTTTCGTATTCATTTGCTAATTCGTTATTTCCTAAAGCCAAAGCCTCATTACGCCTCTGATTTAAAATTTCTTTTAATTCTGTTAGCTTTTCAAAGGAATTATAAATTAAATCGCCTTTTTCATCCAAAAGAGGTAATGAAAATTGGCTGAAAGAACTATTATAAATAGTACTAAATTTTTTTAATTGTTCTTGTATTTGTGAATTATAATCGGTAATATTTCCTTCATATTTATCAATTATTTTAGAGTTATTTTCATTTTCTTTCAGAGATGACTTTTCTTTTTCTATTGCTAGTTGCTCTTTCAATAGTTCGGTTTTAATTTTGACTGATTCAACAGAGCCCACTATTTTCCTGTTATATTCATCTTCATCTGAAATTAAAGATGGTAAAAGGGTAGTTAATTTGTTTTGTATATCGTAGTATTCAGAAAGTGTGTTCGTATCAGCATTTCCGTTGTTGACTATTTCATGTAATCTTTCATATTTTGGAAGTAATTTATCGATTGTGTCTGCATTTTGTTCATAGGATGCGAGTAACTGTTTATTGGCCATCGCTACATCATTTGCAAATTTTTCTGCCTCGGCTTTGGTTTTAGCTTGCTTTTCAAATAAAAAATTTAATCCTGCTTCCGCTGATAATAATAAAGCACCAACACCAGTTGTTGCCAACAATCCTTTTGAAAGAGCTGTAATACCGCTTAAAGCCGATGCACCAGTACTTCCTCCTTCAGAGGTTGTATTCTGGTTTTCTACAATAGCTGGGGGTGGTTTAATTTTACTTACAGTATTGTTGTATAATTCTGTTAATTCAATTGCCCTTTTAGTTCCATCAATTAAGGTGGTACCCATTTTGTTTGAACTTTGAGCGGCTGTATTAGCATTGTTTCCAAAATCAACTATACTCTGACTCATCTTGTCAATTTGGTTTGAAATATCAGAAATGCCCGCTATGTTTAAGCCTTCACCAAGCTGGATGTTGGTCAGTTGGGTATTTAAATCGGTGATTTGTGATGCTAATTGTTCAAAATCAGTAGTATTCGTATAGGCTTTTTGGAGTTCGTAGATATTATATAAATTAGATTCTAAAGCCTGTAAATTTTGCTGGGCTTCTTGGATTCCATAAAGTTTAAATTGACTTGTAGAGATTGTTTCCATTTCTACTTTCAATTGTGACGCTAAATTTTGCAGAGATTGAAGATCGCCAGTCGGAATTTTTGCCAGCTGTTTAGAAATTTCTTTCACATTTATATGTACATCATCAAACATTTCATTAAGGGTATCTATAGATTTTAAAGAATCAGTAATTCCCTGCTTGAAATTTTCGAAAATAGAAAGGGGAGCGGATGATTCAGTTCCCACATTTTGCAGCTTTAAATGAAATGCTTCTAATTGCTGTTCTAAAGCTTTAATTTGCTTTCCATACTCATTAAATATTTGAGTATTTGATCCTGTCACGTCTAAATTGATCGATAGATTGGGGATGTTCTTTAATTTTTTTAAGTATGTAGAAATATTTTGTTTCGAGATCCTGTCGTTAATTTTTAGAGCCACTAGAAACTCTGTTGGTTTTTTTTGTTCACCATCAGTACTCAATCAATATTCCCTCCTCATTAAATCAAATGAAAAATCAGCTACTATGTTATTTAAGATGGTAGCTGATTTTAATTTGCATATTTTTTTAGATGACAATAATTGCTCTAAAATATTCAAATACCCACCCAATTAGGTAGGGGAGTAGTTCAAAATTCTAATTATCTTTATCATTAAGAATTGAAATCAACGGTTTGTTCTTTTCGACTGAGCTCTTCTTCTAGTGCTAAATATTTAAAACTTAAATTTAGACGCTTTTTAATTTCATCTAAAACATTAGAAATTTCTTGCATTGGGAACATGTTCAGTAGGAACATTTCATACCAGCCGATGTCAACTAGTTCATTCATAGTAGCAAAATGAAGTTCAACAGACTTATCTTTTAATTCAGTCTGTAAGTCAGTGAAATGTTTAATAATTAAAAAAAGAATATAATTATTTAATTCATCATCATTGTTGAAAAAATCTAGCTTATGCTGCTCTACATAGGTCAACGTATCGGATAAATCTTTGATTAAAATAGTTATTTTACGCTTACTAAATTTAGGGTAGTAATAAATAAATTTTCCTTGATCTTTATCAATGAAAAATTTTTGCTTTTTATTTAATTCTTCCGCATTCCTATGGATATCTGTCAATGTTATTTTCGTCCCACGTTTTGTCATAGTACACTCCTTTACTGAGTAAAAAGTGAAAAGGGTAGAATAATTCTACCCTTTTTAAATTAATTCACTTATATGATATCTACAATAATTTTTTCGCTGTAAGTACCATCTGTTACTTCAATAATTGTTTGATCATTGACTTTTGAAGAAGATCCTAAAGTAACGACTCCATCTGCATTTACAGTTGCGACAGACGAAGATTTAGATGTCCAAGTTAAATCTTTGTTTTGTAGCAATACATTGCTATAGCCTGCCCCACGAATACCTAACACTGAAATTAGTTGTTTGTCTCCAGCGACTGTAGAATCTAGAACTACATGAGATGGGTTGGCAGCAAGTGCAGTAAACTGTACTTTATCCTCAGATAAATTACGCAATTTAATATAAGCATAATTTCCTTTTTTATCGGCAAGTGAGCTACCAGCTAGTGAAGAAGAAGCAACACCTTCATGTGTCATTGAAATTTCTACAGCACCATTCGGTTTGAAGTTTGGTACTTCAATAATAACTTCCCCAGTTTTACCATTATTAGATCGAATATCTACGTTTAATTCCATACGAACTGCTTTAGGGAATGAGTCAGCTGAAATTTCAATTGTATCCATCATTTCCTGAACAGCGTAGATAACCTGGATTTCTTTTCCAGATAATGCAGGGACACTAATTTCCTTACCAGTTGGCGTATATTGTGTGAATGTACCGTTTAGCTGCTCCACATGTACCTTACCTAGAGGAGTTTCAGCTAATGTACCTTTACCAGTAGCATCAAGTAAAATAATTTCATCTGTATAATATTCAGCTAATCGATGATTGATTTCAGTACCATTTTGTAAAGCAATATAGGCAGTATCAAAAGCAGCGTCTTCAATTGAGAACGTTAATTCTTTCTGATAGTTTAATTCGTACACCTTTTTTGAGCCTTTACCAGCATGAATTGCCTGTGTTTGAATAGCTTGAGTCATAGATGAGTTAAGTAATGTTTTACCATTTAAAATTAATTCATCCGTTAAACGATCAAATAAACGAACATTTGCTACTGAAGTTAAAAATTGATTTTGTTGTGACATATAAATTACCATCCTTTTAGTTTTAATTTTTTATTTAACTAGGTTCAAGTCCTAGTTTTTTCATTTGTTGATCAAATGCCGATTTTGTAATAATGACATCTTCGTTTTTCTTCGGTTCTTCAATAAAGCCTAACCAATGGGGGAGATCTTGGTCATTTTTAAATTCAATCATCCCAGAGTAGCGTGCGTTAAGAATAGCATCGCTACTTACCATATAGTCCATGCGTGATAATCCTTTATGGAATTGGTATAAAGTTAACTGTTCAATTTCATGATAGGGTAAACCAGATTTACAATGGTAGGCAATGATTTGTTGCTCTAAATCTGCTTGTCTTGTTTTTCTTTTCGCCATAAATGCACGTGCTTCTTGTATGGCTTTTTTTGTACCAGGATCAATATAATCATCATCTAAGTCAATAAGATTTTGTTCACTAATAATGGTCTTGATTTTATCGAAATCTCGCTCATACAGAGTAATACCATCGATTTCCATAAAGACCATGCCTTTTTCATTCATCGCAATATGAATATCCTTGGTATTAAAAACTAATCGATATAATGATATTAATTTCTCTATAATTTCATGCCCACCATCGTTTTGTGACACAGAAATTAAAAAGAGCAAGTAGGACATTCTAATTATTTCTGGTTGTTGAAAATCATTCTTAGGTAAAAGTAAACATTGTACGGCATCATAAAATTCATCTACATCCTTCATTTTTACAGGATAAACATTTAAACCTTTATAATTAAGAGGTTTCCCAAAAGCCCGTTTAGTGGTGATGTTCATGATCTATATCCTGTAGGTTGTTGTCCTGAGGGCATAATGTAACTCCAGCGATAACCAACAAAACCTTTTGGTAAATTGGTGATGGGCAGTCCACTATGGAATCTTAAATCCCCAAATTCTTCAATATCCTCTTGAAACAGCACCTCATTTAGCACTTCACCAAGCCAATCAATACGAAAATCAATATTATTGACAGAATCAGGTGTATAAATATCAAAAATATATTGCTGGGTGCTTGAGTAGGGATTATCCGTAAATTGATTGATGTTTTTTAGATAATTTTTTTGAGGCAACCGAGGTCCTGTATATAAACAAATTCTGCAAAAGTTTGTTTCGAGCGATAAATCACTAGGTTTATCACCAATAACGATTAAATTATTAAGTATTTGTTCTTTCTCGGGTAATTGAGAGACATCCAATTTTGATTTGTCTAGTGGATCATCGGATGGATCTTTAGGTATGTAGTACAGCAAACGAAGAAGTTTTTCATTATTGATTAATGAGTGATAGAATTCAGTAATGTTTTTTACAATTTTCATTCTCCTTTATCCTCAGCCTCCTAAAGAAGAGTGTCATTTTGAAGGTTTCTTCATTAAAAATTTGTTAGATCCATTTATACAACCAATAGGCATCACCTTCTTTCATTTAATGATAAGGATTCATACTAATCTAGTGAAACTGCATCTCAAAAATTTAAGTTACACTATTATGAAGATGAAACCTTCATGATAGGTCTGTAAAAGGGAGCCATACAGACCTATTAGAAAATTTCATTTTTAATATGTATTTTAAATTAATTCACTTATTGGGTAGATTCTTCGTCTAAGTCCTCAATGCCAAGTGCAAGAGCTTCAAAATATGAGGTATTTGAAAATGTATTATGTCTGTGAGAGCCTTTTTTTATTTCCTTCTGTTTATAGTGGGAGAGTACATAATTATCTTGTAATTGATGTGGTGTACTTTGATTTTTAAGTAATTTTGCTAATTCTCTCCGCCTTTTATTTCGCCTTTTCGCTTCCTTAATATACTTTAAGCTTTCTTCTTCTAATAATAGCTCATCCCTAGTAAAATATCCCTTGGTCATATAATACCCAAGCATATCCAATAAAACGATTGTATGGTGAGCTTGCGAGGTGATATGTAAATAGATCTCTAAAGATATTTCTTCACCACCATAAATAATTTTCTCATTTTCTAAAATTGATTGTATGTATAACACTCGTTCTTCTATCGGAAGCTCTAAATTTAATTCAATTATCGTATGTGGTAATTGTATTTTCATATTAATTCTCCTTCTACTTATTATGGTGACTGGTGTAGGGGATAATCCAATTTTTTCGCCCAAACATCTAATGCCTTTACTTTTTACATTTTTTACATTGGGAATGGAATAAATCTTTACTGCTATTATTCAAACTAAAAAATTCATCTGTAGCAGGAAGAAACTCACGACATTTACTACATATTTTTGTTTTTAATCTTAATTTATTTATATAAGTTACTTTTCGCCATTGTCTATCATTCTCTTGCTTAATTTTTAGACAGATTGTGTTAAATCTACTTCCAATAGTTTTGACAGGAATTCCTAAAATTTTTGCGATAGTATAATTGGAATAATCTTTAGTAATATAGGAAAGTAGTTTAATTTGTTCTTCGTTCAATGATTTTTTAATTAATTCATCCAAATCTGCAAATAGACTGATAACATCTGTGTTCATTTTTAAAGAATTTGTTGCACAAGCACCTTGATTGAAACTTGTATCATCAATCGATCCTCTAAAAGTTAATAACTCTTTTATAACTGTTATATCAGATAATACTAACTGATTATATTTCGTATCCTTACTAGTTTGAAAAGCCATGCCAAATCCATCTCCTTTTATTTTTCCATATTTATGCTTTTATATTATAATCGTATTAATAAATAAATCAATATTTTAAATTAATTAATTTATTAAAAGGGGTTTAACAGGTTCTTGGTAATGATAATATAATTGGATTAATTAATTTAAAAATATTATAATTGGAATTATTATATGTTACTATTAAAGTAAATTTATATAATTGGAAAAAAGAGGAGGAAAGAGGATTGAAGGTTGGGAAAACTAAAGAGTTATTAATAGATGAGATTAAAACTAAAATTCCTTTGTTGGTTCAAAGCAATTTAAAATTAGATGAAATTTCCGCACAACTACATAAACATCAAATAAGTATTGGTAATATTCTTGAATTAATTAATGATGAGAGTAGGCTATATGAAGCAAATTTACAAGAACTTTTATTACTGGGAGAACAGCTTCATATAAAATTTAATGATGCTGATGATGATTGGATAAAGGAATGGCTTAATGCATCAGAGATTAAAGAGTTGAGGTTGTACATAAAGGAATCACCATATGAAGAAGTAATTACATTGCCATATACTTTTGAGAATGCTGTTAAAACTGGTCGCAATGAGTATGTCGCAGTAATTCCTAATTCAATTATTGGTAAGCTTTGGATGAGTGGTATTACGATGTATAATCCAAATATTCAAAGGCAGGCAAAAAAGAAAAAGATAAAAAATGGAATTATAGAGGTTATGAACTTAAATCCAAAGTCTTTACGGGATATTGAAAAACAAGCGTTAGAAGGTGATTTAATAACCTCTACTTTGCGCTATAATGCTAAAGTTGGCTCTGGTGAAAATGGAATTGAATTTATTTATGACGATCGTGAGAAATCCCTTACCTTATTGGAGGGATCGTCATTAGATGTTTTAGATGGAGCACATCGAACATTTTCTATTTATAATGCTTATATGAAGAAAGTCAATTTAGAAGGTGCTATGATTGTTATTTTTTCAAATATGACGGAAGTTCAATGTAAACGAGTTCAGGTAGATATGGCAAAAGCAAATCCTATACCAAAACCACGTCTACAAGAATTAGCTAAAGATAAATTATCCGATGAAGTAGTCATTGAATTAAAAGCTGAGGGAGAGTTAAAGGGGAGAATTACATCGAACTCCAACGTAAAATATTCATATGGTGAAGTAGTCACTTTTTCTGAATTATCAAATGCGATCGATAATAGTTTTTCGATAGAAAATCGCTTAGAAGTTATTAATATAGCCAAAATTATTAATGAATATATGATGTACCTCTTTGCGCAACATAAGGCAAACTTAATGGATAAACATTCATTAATGTTTAAAAGTAGAATGTTTATAGGACACATTGAATTGGCTGCTAAAATGTATGAGTATAGTATTCCATTCGAAAATTTAAAAAAGAACTTAGACAAAATAGATTTCTCCATTACTAATACTTTGTGGGAAGAAGTTGGAATTCTTAAATATGGTAATATCAGCTCTCGTAATAGAATGAAAATCCAAAAAATATTTCAACAATTAATTTTAGAATGAGGTGTAAAAGGTGCTTAAAGAAAACGTATTAAATAAAGATATTAAGGAATGGTATCTAAAGTCGTTAGATATACAAGATAACAGTCTTACAACTTATTTATCACTATTTAATAAGGCAACAATACTTGAAAATCAAAAAAATAAAGATATCTTTGATATGAATAAAGTAGAGTTGGAAGAGCTGTTTTATAGTTTGAAGTCGCCTAGCCCGCAGTCTATTAGTGCATCTATCGGTTTTCTTGGAAGATATATAGATTGGGCAATCATGAACGGCTATACAAATAACCGATCGCAGAGACTACCAAGTATTATTGATATGGAGTACTGTAGTAAGTTTGTTTATAAAGCATCTATTGTCCGTTATACAAGAGAACAATTATTAACATATATGCAGTTATTTGAAGATCAAAGACATGCAGTATTTTTACTATGTTTATTTGAAGGAATAAAAGGTGAAGGCTATAGCGAGATCTTGAATTTAAAGATGGAAGATTTAAAAGATGACAACGGTGTCTTTCTAGCTAAATTGACGAATAGCAAGGGATATAATCGAATTATTGAAATATCCGAGGAATTATATTGGCGGCTAGACAGGTTAGATAAAATATCTTCAACAAGTTTACAGCCAAAGCAAGGCCAAAAGTATTTTTCAGATAGTACTTATATTTTTAAAAAGGCGAATGCAAAAGGAGAAGATATTCAGCTTAGGGCATCCTTTGGAAATAGAGCATTAGATTTAGCAAAATCAATCTTTGACAATAGCAATTTAATCGCTAGTACCATTCAAGTATCAGGGATGATGTGGTATATATGGGAATTACTTAAGAATCAAGAAGAGAAGATACTAAATAAAGAAATTTTAGAGAAAGTTGCAAGTAAATATGATACTGGATATGTAAATAAAGATAGTAACTATGTTAGTTATTCTATCCTACAGCATAAACTGGATTTTGATTTTATTAAAACTAACTATGGTTTGATCAATATAGGATTATAGAACTGGTGTATACCAGTTTTTTTATTTGGCGAAAAATACTAATAGATATAAATTTGTAAATATTCTCTAGTAAATCGCTTGAAAACGAACGTCTGTTCGTGTTAATATAAAAACAATATAATTGGTTTAATCTATAAGGAGCGATTTACATGAATGATAAGGAGACAACAGCAGTATTGGAGCTTGTTATTTATAAAGATAGTGATATTTCTTTAGAGTTAATGAATAATTTCTATGGCAGTATTTCCAATGTAATTTTAAACGACGAAGGTGGAAATGCATTGAGTTGTGAATGTATGGATAGCTCGCTTTCTAGTTTAATTCTAATGGATAAATGGAATGATGATGAGGAAGAGCTTATTAAGGCAATGGGTGATACTAAATTTATTTATAAAAAATCCCAGGCTATAGATATCCATTATGATAGTTTAGTTCAGTTGGATGATCATAAAGATAATATTTTTTCTGTTGTTGAGTTCCAAAATATTGTTTATTTATATAATGGGTACCAAAGAAAATCCATTATCGATAACAATATTACATGTCTAAATAGTCTTAAAGAATATTTAAATACTAACTATCCAAAACATAAAATTTTAGAAAGAATGAATTAAGTTGGGTCATTGTTAGTTATTCATAAATAGATTAATTAATGTAAAAAAATGAGGTGTTTTAATGGAGAAGTATTTAGTTAAAGAGTTCGCATCCGAAATAGTTGAACAATCGAAAGGTAGAATAAGTACGATAGATGCAGAAGCATTGGCGATTGTTTATATAGCAAAAATGAAATCTATCCATCCACCCTATAGCTTAAGAAAAATCCTTCAAAAAGGGGTACACCACCTTTAGTACATATTTATATCTCATAAAAGGAGGCCTACATATGAATGCAATTAATAAAGATGAAACAGAAGGTACACTAGATACTAATTTTATAGAAGTTCTGTATATGCTTAATCAAGGTAGGGGGATTGAAGGTGAACAAAATTTTAGGGAATGTATGAATAAATGTATAAAGCTTCAAGTAGGTTTATTAAATTCTATTAATCTTGTTGAACGGACATATTTTGAAATACATAATAAAAATGAGCTTACTCATTTAGCATTAAATGCAGAGTCCAACACTTAATTGCTGTTACAACTAGGGAATTGTATTCATTTAATGAAGGGAATGAGTTAAATGAACATAGTAAAAAATGATAGAACAATTGCTTTAAAGGTTGATAGCTATGCAATGGCATTAGGTTATCAAGAAATGGGCGAACTAAATCTACTTATTTCAACGGAGATGGATCATTTAGAATGGGAGGCGCATATAATTATAGAAGGGTTATTAAAAAGGGTAAATGAATACATATAGGAAAGCTAGAGGAATAGAATTGGTGTTTTCAATAACTCTGAAAAACCAATCGTTACTTAACATACAATACAACTTTGATTTTTACATAATGTGTTGGAGCATAGTCCATGTATGCTCCTTTTTTAATTGAAAAATTAAGAAAATTTTTGAAACTTTTCCTGAGTGACATCCGTATAGTAGGTAATATGATGAAAAGGGGTGAGCAACTTGACGCTATTTGGCTATTCACTCGAGCAAATCTTTTTGGTGGTTTTGATTTTTGCTGGTCTTGCCACGATACTAGTTATGTTTTTTGGTGATGCAGTCGAAGGTATTGGGGAAGGACTGCCCATTTTTAATCCGAGTGTCATTCTTTCTTTCATTACGTTGATGTCTGCAGCAGGATTTATTTTAGAAAAACTAGCCTGGTTCTCTAGCGTTTGGAACATTATTGCTGCATGTATCATCGGCGCTATTTTAAGTACTTTATTTTATTTATTTATTCTCGTTCCACTACGGTCAGCGGATGTTTCATTAGCGTATACGGAAGAATCACTAGGTGGGCAATTAGGCAAAGTCATTGTACCAATTCCTGTAGATGGGTTTGGAGAAGTTGTTATCGAAACAACAAGTGGTATGATTTCGAAACGAGCAACAGGTTACGATAATGAAGCCATTGACTATGATGAAACTGTCCTTATCGTGGACGTGAAGGAAGGTACACTTTTTGTTAGAGCATATGAGAAAAAATTTGTCTAAAGGGGAGATATGTCTATGTCAATCGATATTCTAATTGTTTTAGGAATTGTAGCATTTGTATTAATTGCACTAGTAGGTTTATATGTAACAAAATATAAAACAGCAGGTCCGGATGAAGCACTGATTGTGACGGGTAGCTATCTCGGCTCTAAAAATGTACATAAAGATGAGTCGGGCAATCGCATAAAAATTATTCGAGGTGGCGGTACATTCGTATTCCCTATTTTCCAGCAAGCAAAGCCATTAAGTTTACTATCTAGCAAACTAGAAGTAACAACGCCTGAAGTGTATACGGAGCAAGGTGTTCCTGTAATGGCTGATGGTACAGCCATTATTAAAATTGGTGGTTCTATTTCAGAAGTTGCGACTGCAGCAGAGCAGTTTTTAGGAAAGCAAAAGGCAGAGCGTGAAGGGGAAGCACGTGAAGTGTTGGAAGGTCATTTACGTTCAATTTTAGGCTCCATGACGGTTGAGGAAATTTATAAAAACCGTGATAAATTCTCACAGGAGGTTCAACGTGTAGCTTCGCAGGATCTAGCTAAAATGGGTCTTATCATTGTTTCCTTTACGATCAAGGATGTACGTGATAAAAATGGCTATTTAGATTCACTCGGTAAACCGAGAATTGCACAGGTAAAACGAGATGCTGATATTGCGACAGCGGATGCGGAAAAAGAAACACGTATTAAACGTGCAGAAGCATCTAAGGAAGCGCAAAAGGCAGAGCTAGAGCGTGCGACAGAAATTGCGGAAGCGGAAAAAGAAAATCAATTAAAGGTTGCTGAATTCCGCCGTGAGCAAGATATTGCCAAAGCACGTGCTGACCAAGCCTATGAGCTCGAAACAGCTCGAGCTAAACAGGAAGTGACGGAGCAAGAAATGCAAATTCGCATTATTGAGCGTCAAAAGCAAATTGAATTAGAAGAAAAAGAGATTTTACGTCGTGAGAAGCAATATGATTCTGAGGTGAAGAAAAAGGCTGACGCTGATCGTTATGCGGTGGAACAAAATGCCGCTGCCGAAAAAATGCGAGAGCTTGCTCAAGCAGATGCAGAAAAATACCGTATTGAATCTTTAGCTAAAGCAGAAGCGGAAAAAATCAGATTAGATGGTCTTGCTAAAGCGGATGCAGAACGAGCACAAGGGGAGACAGAGGCAGATATTATTCGCCTTCGTGGTCTTGCGGAAGCTGAAGCTAAACGTAAAATTGCGGAAGCCTTTGAGTATTATGGTCAAGCAGCTGTACTGGATATGGTTGTGCGCATGATGCCAGAATATGCAAAAGAGCTAGCGAGCCCACTTGGTAATATCGATAAGATTACAGTCGTTGATACTGGTGGTGGAGAAGGTAGTGGCGCGAATAAAGTAACGTCTTATGCCACTAATTTAATGTCTACGCTACAAGAAACGTTAAAAGAAACCTCTGGTATTGATGTGAAGGAACTGATTGAAAGCTATGCTGGTAAGCATACATTGCGTCCAGAATTAGAGCAAATTGCTCTAGGGCTTGAAAAAAAACAAACAACAGTTGAAGCTGAAGAAACGAAAGAAACAGTAGAACAACCATAAGTAAAAGCGACCTGATGATTCATGCATCAGGTCGCTTTGTTATTTTTGTTGCTGCCACTCAGTTAGAAGCATGCCATATACAACATGATCTACATAATGATCATACAGCCATTCTGCTGCTCGCAGGGTGCCCTCTTTTATGAAGCCGAGGCGTTCTGGAATAGCGCTGCTTTTTTCATTGCCAACAGCCACTCGAATTTCTACTTTGTGAAGGTGTAATGTTTCAAAGGCATATTGTAATAGAGCTTTTACAGTTTTGGTCATAATGCCATGCCCCTGTGCACCTTCACTAAGCCAGTAGCCAATGGTACCGATTTTATTAGTAGGATGAATAGTATTAAAGCCAGCGATGCCGACAATTTCATTTTTAAAGAGAATGACAAGAGAAAGGCTATTATTAGCTTCATGCCCCTTGATACAGCCTTCAATATAGGCGATTGTATCTGCTACTTCCTTTGTATAATCCAACCATGGTAGCCATTCCTTTAAATGCTTTCTTGAAGCATCCGTACATGCAAAAACTGCCTCTGCATCCTCTAGGGTAATTGTACGTAAAGATAAATCATCGTTAATGTATATATCCATCTCATCACCTCATTATTATTTTAGGGCATCGTGCATGAAGCCTTTCATCTCTCGGCTTAGCACTGTCAGCTCTTCGATAATTTCGCTAAAATCTTGTACGAGCTGTGCTTGCTCATTCGTTGCATCATTGATTTGACCCATATTTTGTTTTAAATTCTCAAGATTTCTATTAATATTTCGTAAGGAAGCTTCGATATTTTCGGTTGCGCTAGACGTCTCAAAGGACAATTTTCGAACCTCCTGTGCCACGATATTAAAGCCAGCACCATGTTGCCCAGCTCGAGCCGCCTCAATGGAGGCATTTAATCCAAGTAAATTGGTTTGGCGAGAAATACTTTTAATTAGATCAGTTACGTCATTTGTTTTTTCCGAATCCTCTAATGCATGTTGTGCCTGCTTATTAATTTCCTCACTAGTAGCCGCTAATTCCTCTGAATGGGAAGCGATTGTATGTACTTTATCTTGAAGATTATTAACGATATTGTCCATTGTACTCATATAATCTTCGAGTTTTAGTTCATTATCAATAGGTAGTCCGAAAGCCAATGCTCCTACGACTTGGCCGTTTTCACGAATGGGGAAGGAAAAAGCATTGATGGCTACGCCGTATACATCCTTAGGAATGACCACATCTGCATTTTGTCCAGTAAAGGCAATGTAAACATTTTGATCATTAGCATTTACTTTTTGTCCATCCTGGTAGCCTGAATCCACACGTTTACCTGCTAAATATTTGATGACTGTTTCACTTTCCTTTTCAATGACAGCAACAATCGCTTCTTGTTTTAATGCTAGATGAATATAAGGTGCTGAAAGGGCTAAAGCTTCAATAATTTTCATAAAATTTCCTCCAAGTCTAGTCAATGAAAAATGGTTGGCTCATCTGTTTTCAATATGACAATGGTGCTAGATGATTACTTTTAATGTAGCACAATATTTGCCAAGTCAAAATAGCAAATTCTATTTTTATTTTTGGTGAAACTAGAAAATGTCTCTTTTTTATTGTCAATGAAAATTAGTCATTTAGTGCCGAAAGGCAGGGAGAGTTTGTCCATTTTTTGACGAAGGGATGTGTTTTTTATGGAATATTGTATTAGACTAATAGATGTGTAGTAATGAAGGAGAGATTTTCATGGAATATATACAAAAGGGGACGAAGTCGTTTCATAAAGCTAATTGGGCTTTGTTTTTAGCAGGCTTTATTACGTTTGCAAATTTATATAGTACGCAACCATTATTGCCAACCTTCGCGGAAGCGTTCAAAGTATCACCAGCCGTTGCTAGTTTATCTCTTTCAGTAACGACCTTTGCTTTAGCGGTGAGTTTAGTCATCGTTGGTTCATTATCAGAGGCGTGGGGAAGGAAATCGTTAATGACCATTTCGATTTTTGCTGCTTCTATCTTTACACTTACGCTAGCATTTTCTCCTAATTTTGAAACAATAATTGTGCTACGAGTATTGCAGGGTATTGTTTTTGCAGGATTACCTGCCATCGCTATGGCCTATTTGGGAGAGGAAATGGAGCCAGCAAGTTTAGGGGTTGCCATGGGCTTATATATTAGTGGAAATTCAGTAGGCGGTCTTAGTGGCCGAATAATTATCGGCACATTAACGGACCACTATAATTGGCATATCGGGATGTTTATACTAGGGTGTATTAGTTTACTTGTGAGTGTGTTGTTCGTCTGGATATTACCAGGCTCCAAACACTTCAGCCCCCGTCCCTTACAAATAAGGGCATTATCAAAGACTCTTTTTCAGCATTTGAAGGACCCTTCGATGCTTTGTCTATATGGAATTAGCTTTGTTTTAATGGGGAGCTTTGTCACTCTTTATAACTATATAGGCTTTAAATTAATGGCACCCCCCTATAATCTAAGCGCCACAATTGTTGGCTGGATATTTGTTATATACTTAGTTGGCACATTCAGCTCAGCGTGGTTTGGCGGTTTAGCTGACCGTTATGGGCGACAACGAATGCTATTACTAGCGATTGCCATCATGTTAGCAGGTGCCATCATGACGCTTCATAGTTTTCTAACTTTAAAAATAATCGGGATCACCGTTTTTACCTTTGGCTTTTTTGCAGCTCATTCCATTGCGAGTGGCTGGGTAAGTAAACGGGCATCTCATGATAAAGCACAAGCCTCCTCCCTCTATTTATTTTTTTATTACTTTGGCTCTAGTGTTGGAGGAACTGTAGGTGGGCTATTTTGGATGAAAAACGGTTGGGTAGGTGTCATAGCAATGATTGCGGTATTTTTAATGATTGCTTGTGGCCTATCATTTTTATTAAAAACTATTATTACTAGACAAAGAATTACAACCACTTAAATGATGTGAGGTGTTGTTTTGCTGGAATTAACGTTTTATTTTTTTATTATTTTAACCGCAGCCATTTTACAGACAAGCACGGGATTCGGCTTCTCTATTATGGCTACACCATTTTTACTGTTGCTTTTCTCACCACCACAGGCGATGCAATTAAATATTATTTTATCCCTTGTTATTTCATTTTCGTTGCTATGGAAGGTTAAAAAAGATATTGAGTTCGCGTTGCTAATAAAAATTATGATTGGGAGTATTGTAGGCGCACCTGTTGGTAGTCTTTTATTTGCCATCGTGGATGTCACTACATTTAAGCTGCTCATAGCAATTCTTTTAATTGGGTTAACAATTATGCTTATAAAGAACCTTTCCATTCAACAAACAAATGGAAGAGATTATGGTGTTGGCTTTATATCAGGGATGTTTACAACAAGTATTGGGATGGCTGGACCGCCACTGCTCCTCTATTTTGCAAGCACACATAAAAAGAAAGAAACGATTAGGGCAACGTCACTAGCTTATTATATTTTTATTTATTTGATTAGCTTACTATCACAATTAACAATCGAAGGTACAAGTAAAACCGTTTGGCTCTATAGTTTATATGCCTTGCCGTTTGTTTTGATTGGCCTGATAGTAGGACAACTATTATTTCGTAAGCTCAATCAGAAGCTATTTTTAATATTTATTTATGTACTATTAGTCGCCTCTGGTATTATGCTATTTATACAAACCATTTGGGCGATGCTATAAACGATAAAAAGGATCGAAGAGGCTTAGTGTTCCATCCTTTCACACTGTAGACAAACTCTCACTGAATTTTGAGATTGCCTACAGTCTTTTTTCTTTTGCCATGAAACGAAGTAAAGTCGTTGATATCCACTACGGGCGGACGCTTTCCGCGGGCGGAGTTGAGCTGCTTCCCACTTTTCCCGCAGGAGTCGCCGCCCTTCGTTCCAATAATGACAAAAGGATGGAAGAGACATAGTCTTCCATCCTTTTTTATTAACCCATAATATTGTAGCCAGCGTCGATGTAAATAGTTTCTCCAGTGACACCACGTGATAGGTGAGAGAGCATAACAATTGTCATATCGGCTACTTCATCTTGTTGAACATTCCGTTTTAAAGGAGCTGTTTCCTCGATTTTGTGTAAAATTGTATTAAAGGAAGGGACACCTTTTGCAGCAAGCGTACGAATAGCACCAGCTGAAATAGCATTTACGCGAATATTGTCTTGACCAATATCAGCAGCAAGATAGCGCATAGAAGCTTCTAATGCAGCCTTTGCTACACCCATCACATTATAGCCATCAAGCACTCGTTCCGCCCCTAAGTAACTCATTGTAACGATAGAGCCACCTTCTGTCATATACGGATGAGCTGCTTTGGCTGTTGAAATTAGAGAGTAGGCACTTGTATCTTGTGCAAATGCATAGCCTTCACGTGTTGTTTCTAAGAAGCGGTTGTGTAAATCTTCAGCATGAGCAAATGCTACGGAGTGGACAATACCGTGAATAACGCCAACCTTTGAGCCAATTTCATCAAACGCTGCTTTTGTACTTTCATCACTATTAACGTCACATTGAACAACAAGGGAATCAGTTTGACCAATATTATCTAATTGCTTTTGTAATTTTTTCAATGAGCGTTCTTGACGATATGTGAAAATAACGTTTGCACCTACATCAAATAAACGTTTTGCAATGCCCCATGCGATACTACGATCATTCGCTACACCCATGACAACAATATTTTTATCTTTTAATTGTAATAAATTATCCATCATTATGAAGAACTCCTTTGTGAGATAATATCTGTTATTAGTACCAACTACTAAAATCTTATCATACATAAAAAACTGTTGCAATAGAGTAGCCGATTATCGGGCAAAAAAAATTCATCTCTTCTAAGTGAGAGACGAATTAAAAAGCAACCTAAAAAGCTATATAATCTTCATACATATCTACTGCTTGATAAACAGCACTATTAATAGTGATTCTAAAGCAATTTTGGCTACGAATGGTTTGAGCAAGAATTTTGATGGCTCTTGTTTGGTCTCTATGGAAAGGAGTGTTGTCCGTTTGAAACCCATCATCTAAATATGCGAGAAAATAAGGTTTATCTTCCTGCGAATATAATAAATCTGCCTCAGTACTTTTCCCAACGGTCTTATAAACCCATAAATCAATGGCATTTCCTAATTGGAATGCAGCAAAATATTGTAAATCATCATTATTACACTTGTTTATTTTTCGAATTATTTGAATTTTTTTGAGCTCTTCCAGCAAAAATGTATTGATAGAGTAGTAGATGGCCTTAGAGGGATTGAGTATCAGTTCATCAGTATGCTGAGATTTTAAAAATACCCAATTATTTAAAACTATGGCCCAGGAATCGAGTGTATTTAAACATTTAGCATACACCTGTGGAAAAATCATTTGCCATTTTGCGGCAAGATTTTTAAATTGATCAATATGGTCTTGATCGATATGAAATAAACTATGCTCTACTTGTAACTGCTCAAACATCATCATCATTCCTCCAATAGATTGGTCCGTATAGAAAAGAGCTATATGATGGATTATCATGTTGCAAAAGTTAGCAAAATATTTCATCCAAAAGAAAAGGCACCCATTGAAGGATGCCTTTTGGGTATACAGACAAATTAAAGACTATTCGAATTTTAATGAGTCACCATCAAAAGTTTCATCTGCTACTTTGATAGAATCAGTTGGACACCCTTCAAATGCGTCTTGCATATCCTCTAATAGATCTTCTGGCACTTCAGCAGTTCCCATGTTATCATCTAAAATAACGAAGGCAATACCTTCATCATCATAATCATAAATGTCTGGCGCTGCGGCTCCACATGCGCCACAAGCGATGCATGTATCTTTATCAACTATTGTGTATTTAGCCATTTTTTTCTCTCCTTTAACGATGTTCCTACAAAGCTTCATACTCATTTTAAAGATGTTTATCTTACATTTCAACTTAAATACTATTAAATTGGAGGAATTTGCGTCAATGTTTCATCAAATACTATTGCAAATCTTTCAAAAACTCAATACGGAACGAACGATTTCGGCTGCCTATCATGTCCTGAGAGGAAAGCGTTCAGGTCAGACCATTCAAGACATTGGCCTTTTTCAATTGCATCAATATTTTGGCTTATTACCTAAGCTACCACGGACTACCTTTGATGAGGCAGTAACGTTATTTATGCAATATAGTTGGTTAAAAGTGCAGGATTCTGGTCATTTTCACATGGAAAAGCTAGGTTTACAGCGAGCACAACAAACGCCAACATTTTTCTTTGATGGATGGCATTATCGAGGGAATGAGCATGTGTTTTTTGCACGTCTTTCATTAATTGTGCAAAGTTTGTCACATCAAACTGCAGTTATTCGTTCTTTTTCGCCCATCAGTAGAGATCCTGCGATTCAAACTTGGGCTCGATCCTTTTTGCAGGATCATCATTACCTACAAGGTCAATTACAACAACAATTATTAGACGAATGTACCAGTGTACTAAAGAATCTTCCAGTTTCAGATAGTAGCAAACAGCTTGTCCTTTACCGTTTAAGTGGATATCGCTTACCTGGATGGACATGGCAACAGCTTGCCGATAAACGACAGGAAACTGTGCTTGATAGTCAATTAGCTTTTATTGAAACACTACATATATGGTTAAATGAAGTGCAACAAAGCAATGATTACCCATTGCTTAAACAAGTGGCACAAGGACTAAGAGTGAAAATATTGCTAACCGATTCTGCACAGCAAACAGCACAATTATATGAACAAGGATATTCAATTGAACAAATAGTGAAATTAAGAAAGCTGAAGCAAAGTACTATTGAGGACCATTTTGTGGAATTAGCGATGTATGAACCGAACTTTTCTATTGGTCCATTCGTCTCATATAAGGAAGCTGAAAAAGTTTGGCAGGCATCGAAGCATTTTCAAACGAAAAAATTGAAAATCTTACATGATGCTTTAAAGGAATTGAGTTATTTTCAATTAAGGCTTGTCCTTGCGAAGGGAGAAGTATAAATGGAACTGGAAGAACTATTGCATAAACATTTTGGTTACTCATCATTTCGACCAGGACAAAGGGAAGTCATTGAAGCAATACTTCAAGAGAAAGATGTAATGGCATTATTGCCCACAGGAATGGGAAAATCATTGTGCTATCAGCTCCCGGCCTATATTTTAGATAAACCTGTGCTAATCGTTTCTCCGTTGCTTTCTTTAATGCAAGATCAGGTAGAGGAATTGAAACGTTTTGGAGAAAAGAGGGTTGTCGCCTTAAATTCCTTTTTATCTCTCACTGAAAAACGGTATGTATTACATTATTTAGAACAATATCGTTTTATTTTTACCTCACCAGAGATGCTACTTCAACAGCAGATGCAAGACAAATTAGCGCAAGTGAAATTAGGTTTAATCGTAGTGGACGAGGCTCATTGTATATCGCAATGGGGGTATGATTTTCGACCAGATTATTTACGGATAGGTGAGTGGCTATCAAGGCACAATCGACCTCCACTGCTAGCACTATCAGCGACTGCAACAAGCAAGGTCATGCAAGATATTCGGGAAACATTATCGTTAAAGGAACCATTTGAATTTATGTATAATGTGGATCGGCCAAATATTCATTTAGGACGCATTGTTCTAGAGGATAAGGCAGATAAAGCGTGCTGGCTTATGCGACATGTCAAAGAAACTGCTGGCCCAGGAATACTGTATGTTTCCTCACGCAAACGAGCGCAACAATATAGTGACGCATTTTTACAAGCGGGTATTCGTACTGCAGCCTATCATGCAGGCTATGGGGCTGAGGATCGCCAATTTATTCAGCAGCAGTTTATTGATGGCGAATTGGACTGGATAGTGGCAACAAATGCTTTTGGTATGGGGATTAATAAACAAGATATTCGTCAGGTCATTCATGAATCAATACCTGCTAATATTGCAAATTATATGCAGGAAATTGGTCGAGCAGGTCGAGATGGTGAGTCTGCGCTTGCCATTTTACTCTATAGTGATGGTGATGAAGAGCTAGCGAAGTTCGTTGTTACGGGTGATCTTCCGAGTCCACAGCATGTTGATCGCTATGAGGAACTCATTTCCCAGCAGGTACTGCCAGCACAGATGTTAAAAAATGGGGAACTAGGTGAGACGGCATTTCGTGTGTTAGACTATTGGATGCAACAAGAAACGAAGGAGCAAGTGAAGGCTCGACTAAATCATTTAGCCCTAGAAAAATACCATGCAGTCGATGAAATGTTGAAGATTATACAGACAAAAGACTGTATTCGTGAACATCTTGTCGGGTATTTCGGGCAAAAATTGCAAAAAAAACCGGAAAACTGTTGTGAAAACTGTGGAATCCATTATGATGAAATCAAGAAAGAACGCTTAACAGCCGAGAAAAAAATAGAAATGATTTCGTGGGAACGTCGATTGCAGCAACTTTTGCTGGGTAATTAGACTAAATCTGACGGTCATTTACTTTTTTCGTAAAATTCGTCATAATAGAATGACAGAAAGCGTAGTAAGGTTTGGGGGAAAGACGAATGAGTAAAGAAGATTATCGCGATAAAATAGAAGAACATCGACAATCATTTGAAGATGAGCAAAACGAACAGCAAACATTGTCGAGAGTTTCCAGAATGAATAAAAATGGAGATAAAAACAAAAAGCCAAAAAATCCGAAACGAAGAACACCGTTAATGACTATACTTTTTGTGATATTTATCCTTATCCCATTAACTATTCTTGTTTATTTTTGGAAGTTTTACGAACCAGGGAAATCAATAGAGCAAGCTGAGAAGGACTCAGCTGAACAGGTCGTCGAAATGGATTCTTCAGAGGCTTCCGCATCTGACAAAGACAAAAATAAAGACAAAGGCGATCAAGCTGATCAAAAATCAAACGAGCCATCTAAAGAAGATGCTGATAAAGTAACGGCAGATCAAAAAGAAGCTGAGGCAGCGAAAAAAGCACAAGAGGCAAAAAATGCTGAAGAAGCAAAAAAAGCGGAAGAAGCACGTAAAGCTGAGGAAGCAAGAATAGCTCAGCAACAGGCAGAGGCAGCGAAAAAGGCTGAAGAGGCTAAAAAAGCAGAAGAAGCGAAACAAAATGCTAAAGCAAGTACACACACTGTCAAAGCAAATGAGAACTTATTCCGTATTGCATTAAATCATTATGGTGATGGTAGTGAGGCGACTTTAGCTAAAATTCGTGCTGCTAATGGTATGTCTTCAAATACCGTTATGGTTGGGCAAGTAATTAAACTTCCTTAAATAAAAGCCATATAATGGTCATATAGTTTAGCAAGTATAAAATAAAGGACAAACGTTCACACCAAAACGTACGTCTGATTTAGCAAAAAGACGATTCTTCATAAGAAACGAATCGTCTTTTTGCTGTCGTAAGGAGAAGTGAGAGAATGCTTTATATAGGGCTATTGCTTATCATAGTGGTCATCTTTTTGCTTTATATGTGGAAGATGGCTCATGAGAACAATGTTTTACATCACCAGCTACTATTAAAGGGAGAGCCGGAGAAGGTACGTTTATTTTTTATTTCAGATGTTCATTTGCGAAAAATTAATAAAAGAATGATTGCACAGCTAACAGAACATTTTGATGCGGTCATTATTGGTGGAGATTTAGCAGATAATCGCACACCTATTTCACGTATTCATGATAATTTACAATTACTAACTTCCATTGGACCTACTTATTTTGTATGGGGAAATAATGATAGAGAAGTGGGAGAAGATCGGCTGAAGAGTATTTTGCAGAAATATCATATTCAAATTATTGTCAATGATGCGGTGCTGTTACCTACGAAAAATCGCTTCTGGCTTAGTGCAATTGAGGATACGACGGTAAAAGAATATAGCTTTGAAAAAGCCTTTGAAAAAGTTGGAGAGCGTGATCTAGTTGTTTTTATAGCGCATAATCCAGAGGTTTTTGCAAAAGTCCGCGCTAAGTACCGTGCTGATTTAATGATAGGTGGACATTTACATGGAGGGCAAATCCGATTTGGTCCATATGGTGTCCATCCTAATGGTTCATATCGAGAGCGAGATGGTGTCATGACTTTAGTAAGCAATGGTTATGGTACTACATTATTGCCAATGAGACTTGGTGCCAAACCACAATGTCATATAATCGACATCGATATTTCAAGTAAATAAACAAACAAAACTTGCTAGAAGGCGTATAATATAAAGGAATCGTCTATTTTCATAATGGATGTAAGCAAGGAACAGCAACTAAAGCTGTCCAAATTCGATTGGAGTGTCAAGAAATGCAGCAAGCAGATGCCATTATTGTTGGAGGAGGCCCATGTGGTTTAGCAGCAGCAATAGCTTTGCAAAATATTGGATTAAACCCCATTGTCATTGAAAAGGGTAATATCGTCAATGCGATTTATCATTATCCTACACATCAAACTTTTTTTAGTACAAGTGAACGATTAGGAATTGGTGATGTGCCATTTATTATTGAAGGACGTAAGCCCAAGCGGAATCAAGCGCTTGTCTATTATCGAGAAGTTGTTCGATTAAAAAACATTCAAGTTAACCGCTTTGAAAAAGTGCAAAGTGTCGTGAAAAATAATGGTATGTTTACTGTTACTTCAGACAAGGATAAATATGAAACACCTCATGTCATTATTGCGACAGGCTATTATGATCATCCTAATTTTTTAAATATCACTGGTGAACAATTACCTAAAGTTTTCCATTACTTTAAAGAGGGACATGAATTTTTTGATACGGATGTTCTTGTTATAGGAGGCAAAAATTCAGCTGTAGATGCAGCATTGGAATTAAATAAAGCAGGTGCTCGCGTAACGGTTGCCTATCGAGGAAGTGAATACTCTCCAAGTATTAAGCCATGGGTATTACCTGAATTTGAAGGGGTAGTCAAAACGGGAGAAGTTGACATGCATTTTAATACGAATGTGTTAGAGATTCGTGAGCATGAAGTGGTTTTAGAAATAGATGGCCAAGAAAAGGTGTTGCACAATGATTTTGTCTTTGCTATGACTGGCTATCACCCTGATCATTCCTTTATTAAAGCCATGGGTGTCGATATTGACGAAGAAACGGGCCGCCCTTATTTTACACCGGAAACGATGGAAACAAATGTGGAAGGCTTGTTTATCGCAGGCGTAATTGCTGCGGGGAATAATGCCAACGAAATTTTTATTGAAAACGGGCGTTTCCATGGAGATTGTATCGCTCAAACTATTGCTCAAAGAAAAGGATAATGGTGAGGCTGTATAGGCGTGTAGCTTATACAGCCTTTTTAGCAAGGAGGAATATGATTGATTGGTTTGTACTGGCTCTTCAGTTATTTAATAGGAAACTTCATGACAGCATTTTTCGTTGGAAAGATATATGGTGTCAATTTGCAGGAAGAACGCAGTAAAAATTTAGGTGCGCGCAATGCGGGAAGCGTCCTTGGCAAAAGGGCCTTTCTTCTGACTTTTCTAGGCGATGCCTTGAAGGGTGTGCTCGTGGTAGGCATAGGTCGTTTATGGTATTTAGAAGAATGGGTCATTGTTAGTGGTGCAGCCTGTGTGATTGCAGGTCATTTATATCCTTTCTGGCTAAAATGTAAGGGAGGAAAGGGAGTCGCAACTTTTATTGGAGTTGGTCTCGCACTATCACCAGGCTTGTTTTTATGGATGATTGCAGGTACTGCTGCCGTACTGATGTTGACAAGGAGCTTAACATTAGGCATGGTTGGAGGTTTTATCTTTTATGTTGGCGCGATCATACAGGCGGGACAATTAAAGCCCTACGCACTTTTGATGATTGCAATCGTGTGTATGCTCATAAGACATATGTCTAATATTAAGGAGTCATGGAAAAGAGGGAAGTAAAGAGATGTATTGGTGTAAAATAGCTCAAACAAATGAAGAATATGAGGCGATTGCGCGATTGAATTATGAGACATTTGTGGAGGAAATACCACAGCATGAGCCCAATATGCAAAGACTAAAAGTTGACCGATTCCATGAGCAAAATACATATATAGTGGTGTATAAAAAAACAGAATTAATAGGAATGGTAGCATTTAGAGATCAAAGACCCTTTTCAATTGATGAAAAAATTGGGAAGGTAGAGCAATTTTTACCGCAAGCGGTTTGTGACAAGATTTGTGAAATACGCTTACTTGCTGTGAAAAAAAATTATCGAACTGGGCGAGTCCTATTATAGCTCACACAAGCTTTAAACACATTTGCCTATGAAAAGGGCTATACGGCAGCCGTCATTTCAGGAACAACGCGTGAAGAAAAGCTTTATAAGCAAATGGGTTTTCAACAATTTGCTCCTGCTGTTGGAGCAACGGATGCCCAGTTCTTACCTATGGTGCTTACTAGGGATGTATTTGAACATGACCTACAACGTAGGCTTGCAAAAGATAACTATAATTTTTATCCTGGACCAGTTAAGCAATTAGAGTCTATTGGATATACCAATTTATCGCATCGTACGCTAAGTTTTAAGGCAATCTATGAACGAGTACAGCAAAAGTTACTACATTTAGCGAATACCAAGCATGTTGGAATAATCGTTGGAACTGGAACATTGGCCAATGAGGTGATGCTTGCTCAATTACAGGCCCAGCAATTGGGGAAAGGTCTGATTCTAACAAATGGGGAATTTGGTGAGCGGTTGAGAAAACAAGCAGTCCGTTGGTCATTAGATTTTGATGTCGTTGAACAAGAATGGGGAGCACTATTTGATTGTGAGAAAATAGCGTTATTATTAGAAACTGGAGCATATGAGTGGATG
Organism: Lysinibacillus sp. A1; assembly: GCF_000801965.1. Classification (NCBI taxonomy): domain Bacteria; kingdom Bacillati; phylum Bacillota; class Bacilli; order Caryophanales; family Bacillaceae; genus Lysinibacillus; species Lysinibacillus sp. A1. The sequence continues at coordinate 7,397 of NZ_JSZM01000005.1, read as the reverse complement.
TTGGTCGTGCATGGGGAAACCTCGACGGGGACTTGTAATGATTTAGATGGTCTTAGTCAATTGGCAAAGTGTTATAATGTGAAGCTATGTGTAGATAGCATCAGTACGTTCGGTGCTATGCCATTTTCGTTACAGGACTGTTATTTGGCTACTGCAGTGAGTGGGAAAGCAATTGGGGCAGTAAGTGGGCTCGCATTTGTATTTTCACAATACTTAGCGCAATCCGCCACTACACTGCCTGCATACTTGGACTTAGCCAATTACCAGCAAGGTGCCATACCTTTTACGCTTCCAGCCGTATTGCTTGGTAATTTAGATGAGTCTTTACAAGCCTATCCAGTCCGCTATGAGCAGCTACAGCAACGTTTTGAGGCACTACTGCAGCTGCCCTATATGCACTTTCAATTACCAACAACTCGGTACCCAATGCTTATAACCATTCAACTGCCAAGGACACTTTCAAACCTACACATCGATTTAGCCTTAAATGGACTATTGGTTCATGGTGATAGCCCATATTTACGTCAAAGAGGATTTCTTCAGTTTGCTGTCATTCAGCCAGATTTCGAAGATGCTTTTGTACGTCTTAATGAAATGCTGCACTACTATGAACAAATAATCGAGGCATAAGCAAGTGCTCAATATGAATACATTGGCTTTACAGGAAAAAATCCTTTAAATTTAAAGGCTCTCCAGTTGTGTTAAGTCCAATTAATAATTTTAATCGTGCCTTTTGTCCATTTATACCCGTGGCAAATATCGCACCTAAGTCTTCCAGCATTTTACCGCCACCAATATATCCATAGACACCTTCTGCAATTCCATTAAAGCAGCGGGAAACGAGGACTACAGGAATATTTCGTTGGATCAGACTTTCAATGCCTTTAACAACAGAAGGAGGGACATTTCCTTGACCTAACCCTTCAAGCACAACACCCTCATATTTACATGCGAGCACGACATCTAATAAATCTTCTTCCATACCAGCATAAACTTTTAGCATGGCTACGCGTTTAGATAAATTATTAATTTCTACGTATTGACGACGAATTGGTGCATGATGAAACAAAATACGTGATTTTGTAATCAGCCCAATTGGTCCATATTGTGGAGATTGGAAGGTATTTACTGAACTTGTGCTCGTTTTCGTTGTATTGACGGCAAGATGTACCTCATCGTTCATCACAACGAGAACGCCTTTGTCGCGAGCTTCATCATCGACTGCTACCCGGATTGCCTCCATTAAATTATAAATACCATCTGCTCCAAGCTCATTGGATGAGCGCATGGCCCCTGTCAATACAATAGGGATGGCTAAATTTGTAGTCAGTTCTAAGAAATAGGCAGTTTCTTCTAATGTATCTGTACCATGTGTAATGACAACGCCATCGATTTGCTTTGCTGTAGTTTGTTCCATAATCAAGTTGCGTAATTGAAGCATCTCTTTTGGCGTGATATGTGGAGAAGGTAGGTTAAAAGCTTCTATTTCAATAATGGTCGCTAATGAATTAAGTTTATTGCTCTCTTTCATGAGTGGATTTTCTTTATTGGGCATAACTGCTCCTTCAGCACTCATCGCCATGGAGATTGTGCCGCCAGTATGAATTAATAAAATTGTTTTTTTCATAAAAAATAAAATCTCCTTTTAAAAAGTTTTTTTGTCATTACATGGTATAATAATAGCAGTCTATTGTTGAAAGGAGCCGGCATCATGATCATTTTATTATCTGCTGCCATTGCTCCCGGTCTAGCGCTTTTTAGTTATTTCTATTTGCGCAATCAAATGGCTACGGAGCCAAGAAAAACTTTATTACAAACATTTTTATACGGTGCATTTTTAACGTTCCCGATTCTGTTTTTACAATATGTACTAACAGAGGAAGGGGTTTTTCGATATTTTTACCTTCAAGACGTACTTTTCTCTAGTGTTGTTGAAGAATTTTTTAAATGGTTTGTGCTATTAATTGCCATCTACAATCATGTTGAATTTGATGATCCATATGACGGTATATTGTATGGGGCAAGCATATCACTTGGTTTTGCCACAATCGAGAACGTACTTTATTTATTATCCTTTGGCTTGGATACAGCATTTATGCGCGCCTTATTACCTGTATCAAGTCATGCATTATTTGGCGTAGTCATGGGCTACTATTATGGACGTGCTAAGTTTTCAAAGTTTGCCAAGACGAAAGAAATGATTGCTATGGCGCTTTGTGCACCAGTGGTACTTCACATTCTATACAATACAATATTATCATTTAAAGGTCACTGGATTTATTTAATGATTCCTTTTATGCTGTTTTTATGGTGGTTTGGCCTACGAAAGGTGAAACTAGCGCATTATCATCTAGTACAACATTTGCATATGCATAAAAAATTTAAAGCGTAGAAATCGTCAAGATTTCTACGCTTTATTCTTTTTTATCATGTATAAATTGCCTCTTTTGTTTCAAGCTATAAAAAAAAGGAGTGATAAAAGTGCGTTTAGTAAGCATACTTTTTGCTTTGATATTGGGAATTAGTATAATTGCGATTCCTCAAAATGAAGTGATTGCCTTTAGTGACCAGCAAATTACTCGTGGTGCCTATGGAGATGATGTCATTGAATTGCAAGCAAGGTTACAATACTTAGGTTTTTATAAGAGTAAAATTGATGGAAAATTTGGCTATAACACATACTGGGCATTACGTAATTTTCAAGAGAAATATGGTTTACCAGTAGATGGTATCGCTGGAGCGAAGACCAAAAAAACAATAGCTGGCTATTCTGATTACGATGAAAAATGGGTAAAAGCGCAATTAAATGCCGGTAATCAATTTACCTACTATGGTGGTGTTCCTCTTGATCAGCAAGTGAATAAAGGGACTAGTACAGGTAGTGGTGCCGGTAGTGGTGGAGGAAATAGTAGTGGCACTACTAATAACAATGGAACACAAACTCAAGTTCCTCCTAAATATACAGAGCGAGATTTACAGCTAATGGCGAATGCTGTGTATGGAGAAGCAAGGGGAGAGCCATATGAGGGACAAGTAGCCGTAGCGGCAGTTATTTTAAACCGTTTAGAAAGTCCCGATTTCCCGAATACAATTTCTGGTATTATATTCCAACCTTTAGCGTTTACAGCTGTAGCAGATGGACAAATTTGGTTAGAGCCTAATGATAGAGCAAAAGAAGCTGTTATTGATGCAATGAATGGCTGGGATCCATCTGAAAATGCTTTGTATTATTTCAATCCGAAAACGGCAACAAGTAAATGGATTTGGTCACGTCCACAAATTAAACAAATTGGAGAGCATATTTTCTGTTCATAGAAAGGAGGAAGATAGATGAAAACTTGGCTCGTGGTCTTAACGATAGCTGTTATCGGGTTAGGGGCATATAGTATAGATTTACATGGTGATAAAGAAGATTTACAACGTACTGTTCTAGCGCAGTATACAGATAAGCTAACAGATGCATCTGAAAAACTATCTCATCTACAGCGATCAGTCTCACAATCCCTACTGTTTCAAGATGAGCAAGCCATTCACAGTGAATTAGATTCAGTTTGGCGTTTAAGCTCAGAAGTTCGTTCTTCCATTGCTAATATTCCGATAGGGCAAGAATTATCTAATGAATGGATGAATTATTTAGGACGACTTGGCGATGAAGCGAAGAGAACTGCAAAAACAGGCGATTATGATGCTTGGCGTGAAAAAATGCCACAGGTCTCTACGAATTTACAAGCTCTTTCTGATGATTGGACAGCTGCAACCGTTGATTTTTATAAACATAATGGGAAAATGGATGTTTGGCTACAGCAAGTCGATAATAAAAATCCAAACACGAATTTTGATAAAGTGAAAGACACGTTAAAAGGTTATGGAGAAAAAGATTTCCCGCTGACATTATCTGAGTCAGATTGGCAGAAAAAAATTGCATTAAAAGCTTTACAGGATGCTGAAATTACAGAAAAAGAAGCGTTGGAAAAAGTGAAGCATTTATTCCCAGTTATTAAAGATGCAACATTTACTGTCACAAAAAGCAGTGACACCGCACCATATCCTTTCTATCACATACAATTCCATCAAGGGATTCGTTTAGGGTATGTGGATTTAACGGTAAAAGGAGGACATTTACTGTCCTATTTAGTAGAACGCCCTGTTGACGAGGCGAAGCAGTCGCAAGAGGAAATTCTCAAAAAAGCCGAAGATTATGTTAAGAAATTAGGCATGAACGATTTAGCCTATGTGGAATCGCGTGAAAACCATCAAGCATGGCATGTAACGTTTGCCCGTGTACATCCAGGAGATAACGCATTAATTTATGCGGATGGTGTTCAACTTAAATTAGCAAAAGATACAGGTGAATTATTAGGGGCAAACGCGATGGAATACATTCAAGAAGAAAATATTAAAAAGCAAACAGCAAAACCAATTGATTGGAAAACATTCTTCCAGGATGATATTCAAGTGCAAGAAGTAAAAAATATTTATACAGATAATGGTGAATTTGAACAACGTCTATGCTATGAGGTCATTGCCTTGCGTGATGGTAAAACACAAGAAACATTTAGAATCGTCATTGATGCAGAAAATCATAATGTTTTAAAAGTGGAATATTTAACTTAATAATAAGAAAATACTACCAATTTTTATAGCCAAAATTAATATCTCATGAGATAATTAAGCCATATTTATTGTACGGGGAGATGCTCATGGAGATTAAAATTGGCACACAATTACAACTTGAACCGACTTATACAGAGCGTGTGGAGAAATTCCGCTGTAAAGTTGTAGAGCAACAAGATCATATTCTTTATATTGATTATCCAATTAATATGGCGACAAAGAAAACAGCATTTTTGATAGATGGCTCTGAATTTAGAGCAACCTTTCGCACTGAGGACAAACAATCATTTGCCTTTAATACGGAGGTAATAGGCCGTAAAGCTGGCCATATACCTATGATTATGTTGCATTGCCCAAAGCCAGAGGAATTTATTAAAATTCAACGACGAGAATATGTACGAGTTGAAACACCCGTGGATGTGGCCGTTCAGTTCAAGGATCACAAATATCAGTTAGTTGCTGCGGATATTAGTGCAGGAGGCTTGGCCCTTGTTTTGAAAGGTGAAGTGGCTTTCAATGATGGGGATGAGGTGAAATTAACGGTTGCCTTACCATTTGCCAATGGGGATGTGAAATACGTGATAACAGAGGCAACTGTCGTGCGTATTTTTGAAAAAGATTCTAAACGAATTGCAACAATCCAGCTAACGGATTCTGATGATGTTGACCAACAACATATCGTGCGCTTTTGCTTTGAGCGTCAATTAGGCAATCGTCGTAAAGAATTGAATCCCTTTAATGCTTAATATTTTGCATAGTAATTTTTTAAAAGCCCTCTCCTAGCAGAGGGCTTTTTATAGGTTATATGATACAATATGAGGGGACAGAAAGTAGGGAAGAATATGAAAAAAAACATTCAAATTGCGATAGACGGGCCTGCTGGTGCTGGTAAAAGTACTATTGCAAAAATTGTTGCTGAGGCACTTGATTTTACTTATATCGACACAGGTGCAATGTATCGAGCAGTTACGTATAAAGCGATGCAACAAAACATATATTTAGATGATGAAGCAAAATTAGCTGAAATGTTAGCAGCAAGTACTATTGATTTAAAGCCGTCTCCACAAGGGCAGCTTGTCTTTTTAGATGGTCACAATGTATCAGCTGATATTCGATCAAATGAAGTCACTTCATCAGTTTCTCAAGTAGCTGCCCATGCAAAGGTTCGTGAGTTATTAGTAGCTCAACAACAAAAACTCGCAGCAAACGGTGGCGTCGTTATGGATGGCCGCGATATTGCTACACATGTATTGAAAGATGCAGAACTAAAGATTTTTATGTCTGCAACGGTAGAGGAACGCGCAAGAAGACGATTTATAGATAATCAAAAAAGAGGAATCGACTCTTCACTTGAAAAACTTCAGGAAGAAATTGCATTACGTGATAAAAAAGATAGTGAGCGTGAAGCATCACCACTTATTCAAGCAGAAGATGCCGTATTTTTAGATACGACAGCGTTGTCTATCGAAGATGCAGCACAAGCTATTTTAAAATTAGCACAAGAAAAAATGCTATAAATCCTAAAATTTCAGACATTTTTCAAATTTAAAGGATTTATTTTTGTCTTTGTCTTCAATATCGAATAAAATAGTAAGGGAAGATGCGAAGGAGGGTTACATATGTCTGAAGAAATGAACTATGCAGAACAAACGTTTAACGAGGGTGATATCGTCAAAGGTATTGCAGCGCAAGTTGATGAAAAAGCAGTATCTGTATCAATTCCAGGTGCACCATTTGATGGTATTGTCCCAATCAGTGAATTATCAAGCTTGCACATTGAGAAAGCTTCTGATGTCATCTCTGTTGGAGATGAGTTAGACCTGATGATTACAAAGGTTGAGGAAGAAAATTTTGTCCTATCAAAACGTAAAGTGGATGCTTTAAAAGCATGGGATACACTTGAGCAACAATTTACCGCGGGAGAAATTTTCGAAGCGGAAGTGAAGGATATTGTTAAAGGTGGTCTTGTCGTAGATTTAGGTGTACGTGGCTTTGTACCAGCATCGCTTGTAGAAGACTACTTTGTCGATGATTTTGAGGGCTATAAAGGCAAAACTTTAAGCTTTAAAATTGTTGAGCTTGATAAAGAAAAGAATCGCCTAATTTTATCTCATCGCGCAGTAGTGGAATCAGAAAAAGCTTCCCAAAAGCAAAATGTTATTAATCAAATTAAGGCTGGCGATGTTTTAGATGGTAAAGTACAGCGTTTAGCATCGTTTGGAGCATTTATTGACCTTGGTGGTATCGATGGGCTTGTCCACATTTCACAAGTGTCTCATGAGCATGTAAGCGATGTGAGTGAGGTTTTATCAGAAGGACAAGGTGTAACTGTAAAAGTTCTATCTGTTGATCCAGCAAATGAACGCATTTCATTATCAATCAAAGAAACGATCCCTGGACCTTGGTCTAATATCGAAGAACGTGCAGCAAAAGGTGCTATTTTAGACGGAAAAGTGAAACGTCTTACATCTTTCGGCGCATTTGTGGAAGTTTTCCCAGGTGTTGAAGGATTAGTGCACATTTCTCAAATCGCTCATAAACATATCAATACACCACATGAAGCATTAAAAGAAGGACAAGAAGTACAAGTAAAAGTCCTTGATGTTAATGCTGAAGACGGTCGATTAGCGCTAAGCATTAAAGAATTACTCGAAAATCCTGAAGCAGAAGAAGTGATTGACTACGAATTACCTGAAGAAAACACAGGTTTCTCTTTCGGAGACGTAATTGGCGATCAATTAAAAAACTTTAAATAAGAAGAACGAGGCTGGGACAAAACCCAC
>NZ_JSZM01000049.1:0-32237 GCF_000801965.1 Lysinibacillus sp. A1 | reverse complement strand
ATCAATTGTTCTTTGGAATATAGACGGTGTATATACAATCGAGGATAGTATATTAACACCTGTATTTGTAAGTTGCATTGGATTCCATTCGATTGGTCTAGCAAAAATTGAAACAATCATCATATTGCCACGAGGTTTTGTTACATCAATTGCTTGCTTAAAGGTAGGAGCAACTCCCGCAACCTCAAAGGATACATCCACCCCATCTGCAACAATTGCCCGAACTGCTTGTACAGGATTTTCTTTACCTGAATTAATCGCATGGGTTGCGCCTAATTCTTTTGCCTTTTCTAAACGGTCATCAGATAAATCCAACACGATAACTTTGCTTGCGCCAGATGCTTTTGCAGCGATTACTGTTAATAACCCGATTGGTCCAGCCCCAAATACTGCAACCGAATCACCTAATGTAACCCCAGCATCTTTGACAGCTTGTACAGCAACAGCCATTGGTTCTACTAATGCACCATCTTGTAATGTTAAGTTATCGGCTAAACGGTGAATATTTGTTGCAGGAACATTAACATATTCCGCAAATCCACCATCTCCATGTAATCCGATAAAGTTAAATCCATCATAGCGATCAACATCTTCATGTTTTTTTCTATAAGTCAAAGTAGGATTGATGACAACTCGGTCTCCTGCCTTTAAGTCCGTCACGTTAGAGCCAACTTCTTCAATGATACCAGCAAATTCATGACCCATTGTCAGTGGGGCAATCTCACCTGTTAATTCTGCTTTTACATCAACTGGTACGAAAACTGGACCTTCTTCGTATTCATGCAAATCACTCCCACAAATACCTGCCCATGCTACTTTTACTTTCACTTCATCTTCTCGTAAAGCGCGTAATTCAACCTCTTCTACTCGAATATCTTTTACACCATGCCAAACTGCAGCTTTCATTTATGTTACCCCCAAAAAATTATTTAAATTGGTACCATAAAATAACATCTTTAATAGCTACTCGTGCATTATCAAAATCCGACGCTTCTATACATCTGATAAATGTATTAATGGACATGTGGTAGGATTCAACTAGATTCATTTTCCATTTTGTTTGGGCAGCTACATTTGTAACAAAGATTGTTTCTTTAAAGAATCGTAGCATCGCAATATTTCCTGAAACATCAAAAAACAATTGTAATAAGTGAGCAAACGAAACAACATATTCATAAATATTTTCAGCAGACTTTTTTTGTTTCATCGCTTCAAAACGAAATAAAAGCTCATTTTGCAAATCATCCGTCCATTTAGCTTCACACTTTGTCAGTGCAAAATCCAAAAGGTTATAAAGCGCTTCCAAATAATCCTTTAATTCCTGATCCGATATGGTCTTCACTCTTACACCTTTATGCTGTACTTTTTCAACTACACCATCTTTTTGTAAAAGATAAAGCGCCTCACGGACAGGTGCATGACTTACTTGTAACTCTTTTGCAATTTCCGCTTCTATTAAGCGCTGACCTTGTTCATAATAGCCCGAAAATATGCGAAATAATAGTTGTTCAGCTATTTGCTCAGAAATTGTCTTTTTTGAAATTGAATTTTCATCAAACCCCATTAAACCACTCCAATAAATTTATATGTTTTATTTTAACATAGTTCAGTGTATAGAGTGATTAGCTACAGGTGTTATATATTATGGATTATAGATTATCGATAATCTATAAAAGTATTCTATTATAAAAATCCATATCTTTCAATTAACTTGTTTTAGGTATGAGAATAACCACTAATGGAATGGTTATTCCACTGATTACTTTCATGGAGATTGTTTAGAAGTTGTGTAACACTAAGCTGTAAACAATTAGTGCCCCTTTTGATCAAAGTACACCTGTAATTCGCTATATGAATTGTTTGTTTTTTGGCTTATTTGCAAATTAGATTCCCCTTCACTTAGGCTGAATTTTTTTAAAATTTATCACCAACTTGTTTCCCCTTCATATTCTATAGAATCAGATCGAATATTGAGGGGGAAACATATGGGGGTTGAATTTACTGCTCTCCATTGGATTTACGTTATTTTTATTGTGCTTATCATCGGATTTATGGTTAAACGTCGCGATACCACCCTCATTTGTGTAGTAGGCATATTCATGCTAGCAATTGTTGCGACTGGCGATTTAACTTCATCCATTAGTGGTGTATTTAACAGCTTTATTTATGCCATTACAGAGTTGTTATCTACCATTCTTATCATTTCTATTATTGTTGCTATGAGCCGGGTTATGATGACTTCAGGAATTAACGAGGTTATGGTTGCGCCATTTACGAAAATCATTAAAACACCAGCTCTTGCCTATTGGACGATTGGTCTATTAATGATGATTATTTCTTGGTTTTTCTGGCCTTCACCTGCAGTGGCATTGTTAGGGGCAGTACTCTTGCCTGTTGCCATTCGAGCAGGCTTGCCAGCACTCGGAGTGGCGATGGCGATGAACTTATTCGGTCATGGGATAGCATTATCGAGTGATTTCGTCATCCAGGGGGCACCGAAGCTAACAGCAGATGCTGCTGGCATCCCTGTTGGGGACGTGGTGTCTGCTAGTATTCCGCTCGTCATTACTATGGGTGTTGTCACGACCATCGTTGCTTATATTTTCTTGCGGCGAGATATGAAACGTGGAACTTTACTTTTAAACACAGCAAATTCGGCAGAAGAAAACGGTGAGCAAGAAACGATAGAAAATTTACTGTCAATTGGGCAAAAACGTTTCTTCGCTGTGCTTATTCCGATTGCTTTTATCTTAGATGTCATCGCCATGTCGGTTTTCAAATTACAGGGTGGCGATGCAACTGCTTTAATTGGTGGAACCTCCGTTTTCATATTACTTTTGCTTAGTATCGTAGCCCATAAAACAGAAGGACTTGAAAAAACAACAAGCTATTTAATTCAAGGCTTTCAATTCGGCTTTAAAGTCTTCGGACCTGTTATCCCGATTGCAGCTTTCTTCTATTTAGGAGATGCAGGCTTCACACAAATTCTCGGAGATCATTTACCCGCTACCTCGCACGGTATTGTCAATGATCTCGGTGTCGGTCTTGCAGCAATAGTCCCTTTAACGAAGGAAATTGCAGTAATCACTTTGGCAGTAGTTGGTGCCATTACTGGATTAGATGGCTCGGGCTTCTCAGGAATTTCCTTAGCGGGCTCTGTCGGAAGCTTATTCGGCAATGCACTAGGCGGAGGGACTGCTACTTTAACGGCCTTAGGGCAAATTACTGCCATTTGGGTTGGTGGCGGAACATTGATTCCTTGGGCATTAATTCCAGCAGCTGCCATTTGTAATGTGAGCCCATTTGAGCTCGCAAGGCGTAACTTACTCCCTGTAATCATTGGACTTGTTGTGACAACAATTGTAGCGGTGTTTTTGATTTAAATAAGGCAAAAGAGATGGCTCCTTAGAATCAGGAGCCACCTCTTGTTATTTAACGCTATTGTAATATTTCTGTAAAACCCCTTCAAACATCTGCCTAAGGTAAATTTCATTAATCCCTAAAATAGAAGATTCTATTATTATATGTTCGATACGAATAGATATTTGTTGAAGGGAAATACTTATTGCTTCCCCAGAATCAACCATAACAATTGCTTTGGAAGGGGGTTTAATGGTGATGATCCCGCTCTTCTGAAGTTCTTTATAGCTTTTATGAACAGTATGAAGGTTAAGATTTGTTTGTGAAGCTAAATTTCGAATGGATGGTAAATGGTCACCCTTTTTTAAATTCCCAGTTATTATTGCTAATAGCAATCGTTCGTTTAGCTGCTGATATAGTGGAACCTTACTTGTTCGATTTACTTTCAGATTCATTGACCAATCTATCCCTTCATTTAAGAGCTATATAATTGTACATAGTACTAAGATAAAATATTAACAACTGATATCAATGGGTATTTTCAAAAGTAAGATGGTCGATTATGAAAATAGATGCTTCGAATAATAAGTGTATTAATACAGTTGAATGGATATAATGGCTTTCGATGATTTTGACAAAGTACCTATAACAAATTCGCCATCTCTCCCATTTAAAACTTCCTTTTTGCAATGAAATGGCGCATGATTGCAATCATCCATATAACTAGGAGCATGGTAACTGCACTATGGAAGCCATACCAGGCTTTCATATTCCCTGACATCAATATAGTAGTAGCATGCAAGCTATTACTGGCAGGATTAACAACATCCAAAAGCGGATGTAAACCAGCAATGAAACGGCAGATAAACAGGACGACAATACTTGCTAACGCTATAAAAGCTGAACTATTAAAAAACGTGCTCATCATGGCAACAAACGTAATAACAAACAATAGCCACACACAATAAAATAGCAAAGCCAGCAAAGCATGCGACACTGGTACTGCCGTAAATAAAAAGGATGTATAGCCATACGACATACCATAGCCTAGAGCTATACAGAAAACAGCTACTAGATAATGGACAATAATTTTACTATTTAAGTAGGATGAGATAGACACTGGTCTTGTAAGAATAAATGCCATCATTCCATTTGCTTTTTCGCCTTGTATAATACTCATTGCTGCAACTGCCAAAATAATAATTCCTAACTGATCAAACTGGGAACTTAGGGTTGTGGCCAGTACTTCGCTTCCCTCCGGCTTTGCCAAGGTTGGGTCAATCATAATACCCTCCACACCACCCATTGATTGCAAAATAATCGGCATGTAATACATCATAATCGGCTGAGTTAACCCAAGTAAAATAAAGACAATTGGTAGCCAGACAATTTTAAATTCCTTCGTCATTTGAGTTACTTCTTTTTTACTTAATGCCAAAAAAGTATTCACCATTTCACACCACCAATTCTAAAAAAATTTCTTCTAAGCTTTCATGAATGCCCAATTCAAACTTTAACAACATGACATTTGAATCTATCGCATACTGTAACAATTTTTGAGCGTCTTCCTCCAATTGATGGACGTGTATTTTAAAGCCATTTCTTTCATTTTCAATTTTTCTGACATAGGATAACTGTTCAACCGTTGTTACCCAATTAAGGTCTTCTTGGCGAACCATCAAATAGATGGCAGATTCTTGGTAACGTTCCTGCAACTGATCTTTTGTAGCGTCCTCTATTTTGTGACCATTTTGAATGACGACAAAGCGTTCACAAATTTCCTCCGCATCACTTAATATATGGGTTGATAGTAAGATGGTCGTTTCTTTTTTAATCTCTTTTAAAAGATTCAACACTTCACGTCTTCCAATCGGATCTAAAGCTGATACTGGCTCATCCATAATCATCAAAGCTGGTTTATGCAATAAAGCTTGTGCGATACCAAGTCGTTGCTTCATACCCCCTGAAAAAGTTCCAACCTGAAAATGGGCTTCTTTTCCTAATCCAACTTTTTCTAATAGCAAAGGAATTTCGTTTTGTAATTCATTCTTTGGTAAACCTGAAAGTGTTCCCATAAAAGATAATGTCTCAAATGCTGTCATCCAGGAGAAAAAATTAGGATATTGAGGTAAATAGCCTATCTGATTTTTCATCTTTGTAATTTGTTGTCCATTAAGAAGAATTTTTCCCTCATCTGCATATAAAATATCCGCAATGATTTGAATCAATGTTGATTTTCCTGCTCCGTTTGGTCCAATTAATCCGACGCACTCATTCGCATCAACAATCATTGAAAAATCATGCACTGCCGTTTTGTGTTTAAACCTTTTTGTAATGCCTTCAATTTCTAAGCGCACGTGTATTGACATCCTTTCTACCAATCATGAAATATAAAACAGGACCAATTGTATTAAAAAACACAATAATAATTGTCCACATTAGTACATTTTCTCTCCTATTTCTGTTGCGGTATAAATCGATTAATGCAATTAGAATGAGGATAGATCCCACTAATAAAAATGGCAAAAGAATAGGAAGTATACTCGTCCAATCGAGTTGACTGATTTCATCAAAACCATAGTGTAATTTCATTGTAAAACCTCCAATCATTATCATTATCAATAATGATAACAAAGTTGTTAAAAATTTTCATTACCTTTTTACTGTACATCTTCAAAAAATATCTATAGTATATTTTTTGATAATGTTCTCATTTTGATAACATTCAAATGCTTTCCTTGATACCATCTCATTATTTTATTAGGAGGATCGGTTTATGCGCAATAAAGCAGAGGTATTAATGCACCCTGTGAGAATGAAAATTTTACAAGCTCTGATGCACAATAAAGAAGAGGGTTTAAGCACTTTGGAGATGATTTCGGTCATTAAGGATGTACCGCAAGCTACTTTATATAGACATATCCAAATTTTAGTGGACGAAAACATCATAAAAATTGTGAAGGAGCGAAAAGTCCGTTCTGTTACAGAGAAGTTTTATGCATTAAATGAAGGAGCAGCAAAACTTAGTAAGGAGGATTGGACACAGCTCACAACTAAGCAAAAATTAAATTATATTTCCTACTATCAATTAGCACTACTATCTCAATATCAAAATTATTTACATTCACTTGATGAAAAAGAAAGTATTACAGATTTAGCTACTTTTTCTTTCATTGACTTATCGTTAACAGTTGATCAATTCAAGAGCTTTGAATATGAATTGAACGACTTATTAACTAAATACTATAATATGGCCGACTCAAGTAAAGGTTCGGAGACTAAAACAATTGCAATAAATATTATTCCAAAACCTTAGGTAGTATTTTACGTAAAGAAATGGAGAAGATTTATGAAAAAAAGAAAGTCACTAGAAAACACTCGAAAATTCATTATGATTATTATTGGGGCAGTTATTGCTGCTTACGGACTAGAAGCTGTATTAATTCCAAATGCTGTCATTGATGGTGGTGTAACGGGTCTCAGTATTATGGGGGCACACCTATTTGGACTCCCATTAGGCTTACTGCTCTTTGTCTTAAATATTCCGTTCATCTATATCGGTTATAAGCAAGTTGGAAAAACCTTTGCCTTAATGAGTAGTGCTGGGATCGCAGCATTATCCATATCAACAGTTCTTTTACATGATGTCAAAACCATTTTAGGCCCAAATGATCCCTTACTAATTGTCCTATCTGGTGGTATGCTGCTTGGGGTAGGTATCGGGATTGTCTTACGTAATGGTGGTGCTTTAGATGGTTCGGAAGTTTTAGCTGTATTACTATCACGTAAAATTCCATTTTCAGTCGGCGATATTATCTTATTTATCAACGCCTTTATTTTCTTAGGGGCAAGCTTTATCTTTGGCTTAGAGAGCGCTTTATACTCAGCGTTAACGTATTATATTGCGAAAAATGTAATTGATATTATCCAAGTTGGTTTAGAGAAATCAAAAGAAGTCCGTGTAGTTAGTGCTAAATCTGAGGAGATTGGGGACGCAATCCAAGCTCGTCTCGGACGTGGTGTTACCTATACACATGGACGTGGCGGCTTCTCCAATGAACCAACTGAAATTTTAAACTGTGTCATTAACCGTATGGAAGAAAACAAGTTAGTTTCTATTATTAAAGATATCGATGAAGGTGCCTTTGTTGTGATTTCTGATGTTTCAGAAGTTCGTGGCGGGAACTTTAAGAAACGAGATATCCATTAAAATAAAAGTAAGTAAGACGCCAACATGTCTTACTTACTTTTTTCGTATTTTACCCCACCTAATAAACTCAACGCCCCGATGATTACAACTGTCGCTGCACCAACTAATGAATATTGGTAGCTATTAGTAGCGTTAGCAAGTACCCCTGCTACAGTAGGTCCTACCATCTGACCCAAAGCATAGCCAGCTGTTAAATAGCCTAAAATTTGATGACTGTTTACTGGGACAATGTGTCTTGCTAATGTTGTAACAATTGTTGTGATCCCCATAAAGGTTGCCCCAAATATAAAGGCACTTAAATAAAGCGTAATTGTATTTGTAGCTATTGCCGGTAGAGCAATTCCGACTGCTTGAACAACCATAGAAATCAGTAATATTTTCACATAACCAAAGTGCTGTGTTAGCTTGGAGCATATGATGCATGATGGAATAGCAGCTAAACCAGCTACAAACCATACTAGTGCTGCATTTCCATGAAAGCTTGTTGATTCCTGTGCAATCGAAACAATAAAAGTTCCTGTGACAATATAGCCAAGACCCTCTAAACTATAGGCGACAATTAACCATTTCAACCATGACTTCGGTGGCATTTTTGGTACTGGTATAGATTGATTCCCCCACTGTTTTTTACTGTGTGGGATGGATTTGAAGAATAAAGCAATATAGACAAATAATAACACACACAATAAAGCTAAAGCTATCCATGTTCCATTCCACTTAAAGATTGCATGAATAGGCGAAACGATGATGGCACTGATAGCTATTCCAATTCCCACACCACCATAGAAAAGCCCTGATAGATGCGATTTATTATTATCCGCCAATTGATCGAGAACAAGACTAGCAATGACTACAAATATAAAAGCACTCATCACCCCAGAAATAAATCTGAGGACATACCATATAATAATCGTTTCGGTAAAACCCATAAAGGCCGTAGTCAGCATACTGATGATAAGACCTACTTGCAAAAAGGGAACACGTTTTTGTTCAATTGGTAATCGTCCCACCACTAATGCCCCTATCAGGTAGCCTAAATAGTTGCTGGTTGCTAAATAGCCTGCAGTAGCTCGACTAAACCCAGACGCTTCTTGCATATAGGGTAGAATGACTGTATATGAAAAACGTCCGATTCCCATCGCGATCATTAAAGCGAATACGCCACCTATCAAATAGTGGATCGTTTGCTTTTGCATAATAACACTCCCTCTCTTCTCCACTATATCGAATATTTAGATATCACAAATATGCCTAATTCATTATAATTGATATCAATAAAATTGATAGCTGGAGGACATATGAATATTAATGATTTGACTATCTTTCGAACAGTTGTACAAACAGGAAGTTTTTCTAAAGCAGCTGCAACACTTAACTACACACAATCCAATATCTCCATGAAAATACAAAGTCTTGAGGCTATGTATAATACAACATTATTTTATCGTGGACATCGAGGTATTCAGCTAACAGCTAAGGGGGAACAATTTTACGAGGTGGCCTTAAAAATACTTCATCTCTATGAGAAATCCTTTGAACTTTTACAAGATGATGAGAATTCTAGTGGTATTTTACGGATTGGCTCAATGGAAACAACTGCTGCTTTGCATTTACCTACCCTATTGACGACATTCCATCAAGCTCATGAAAAGATCGATATTACTATTTTAACAAGTCCATCTCAGTACAATATAGACCGGTTAATAAACTATGAAATAGATGGTGCCTTTGTGACTGGCCCCGTTTATAAAGAAAATATATTGACCAAGGAATTTGTCAACGAAGAGCTTGTCATCATTACATCAAGCAATCATAAACCTATCCAAGATTTGCGTGATATCGAGGACAGTACAGTAATTTCCTTCAGACATGGCTGCTCCTATCGAGCCGTTTTCGAGCATTGGTTACATGACGACGGCGTACAGCCAAAAAATAGAATGGAATTTGGTACGCTTGATGGAATTATTGGCTGTGTGGCGGCTGGTCTAGGCATTACCCTACTTCCTCGCGCCATTGCAGAGAAGTATATGGCAGCCTATCCATTAAAACTACATGAAATAACAACCAAGCAAGCCCAGATTCCTACTTGGTTTATTTATCGTAAGGATGAGGTACAATCCCCCATCCTCCACTATTTTTTAGAAGCTATAGAAGCTTATCATCCTTTTTAGAAGGATCTTGGAATTTTCATATTTCTCCGGCACTTTTGTGGGGCTATTCGTAACATGTGAAATAAAAGCTGTTCAGTAGTTTTTACTCTACTGAACAGCTCATTTTAGGAAATAACCGTTTCCGCTATGTTGGATGCATGATCTCCGATTCTTTCCAAATTACTGACGATATCAGCAAATACAATGCCCGCTGATCCCGAGCACACACCTTCATTTAATCGTTTAATATGCAATTTACGTAAACGTCTCTCCATATTATCTATTTCATTTTCTTTTTCTATCACTTGCTGTGCTAAAGATAAATCCTGTTTGTCAAGAGATTCAATAGCCACTTTTACAGTCTCTAATGTAAAAATAAACATATCCTCTAACTCTTTTAGTGCTTGATCACTTAAGCGGACCCGGTTGCTATCTTTATATTGAAGAAGCTCGATAATATTTTCTACATGGTCACCAATACGCTCGATATCACGAATATTGTCAAACAAAGCGTGGTGCAGTTTTGAATCATGGTTCGATAGAGATTGCTTGGATAACTCTATTAAATATTCTGTGGATTTCCGATCTAAATTATTGATAGCTTCTTCCAATTGTCCCACCTTGCCTACTAATTTTGTGTCAGCTGTTTTTAAGATCGTTAGCGTTTCTTCTAGACCTAGAATACTATATTCTCCCATACGGACTACTTCCATTTTTGCTTGGCCTAGTGCAATGGAAGGTGATTTAATAATTAAATTTTTATCCAAAAATTTTGGTTTATATTCGATGGCTGAATCTTCACCAGGAATTAATTTTGTTACCACATATGCCCAAACGCCAATAAACGGCAGTTGAATAAGTGTATTCATGACATTAAAAGTTCCATGAGCAAAGGCTATTTGCATTTTTGGTTCTAAATTAAGTAAACCCGCTATCCATTCTACATAGTTCGTGAATAAGCCAAGTATCAGCATAAAGATAATCGTACCTACCACATTAAATAGTAAATGAATGGCAGCCGCTCTTTTAGCTGCTATAGAAGCACCTAAAGCCGCTAGGATGGCAGTAATAGTTGTTCCAATATTATCTCCAAACAGAACAGGTAATGCTCCGTGTAATGAAATTAAGTCCTCAGCATAAAGTCCTTGTAAAATACCTACAGTTGCAGAGGAAGATTGAACAATTAACGTAAATATCGTCCCTACTATTACACCTAAAATCGGTACATCGGACATTTGGACAGTCAAATCTAAAAATGGTTGCCAATCTCGAAGTGGCTTCATCCCACCACTCATGAGCTCTAAACCAATAAATAAACCGGCAAACCCGAACAGTACTTGTCCAATATTTTGAATGATGCTTTTCTTAAAGAAAAATAAGCAAATGGCACCGACTGCCATAATGGGATATGCATATGCGCCTACATCAATCCCTATTATAAATGCGGTAATAGTTGTTCCAATATTGGCACCCATAATTACGCCGATCGCCTGGCGCAATTTCATCAGTCCTGCACTAACTAGTCCTACTGTAATAACAGTTGTTCCTGAACTGGACTGTATAAGAACGGTTACAATAATACCAACTAGTACACCCATTAATGGATTTGTTGTAAATTTATCTAAAATATCGCGTAGACGGTCACCAGCAGCCTTCTGTAAACCATCCCCCATAAATTTAATAGCAAAAAGAAATAAGCCTAACCCTCCAAGAAATTGGAAAATCATCTCCTGTATATTGATATCCAATCTATTCAGTCCTTTCCTTGTTGTCAGACTTTATTATTAATAGTTTTAAGCTTGCTGTATATATCATTTACAATGCATTAAATAAATGTTTACACTCCCTTTACAATTAGGCCAAAAAAAGGACAAAAACAAATAGTATTCAACAAAAAGCAAACAGAAAAAACATGTGAGAAATCGCTATTAAGATTTCCACATGTTTTCTTTTGACGACTGAGAAAATTTCCTATAGGCTTGAAATAGACTGAGAAGGGGGCTTTTTATGGATATTTTTATTGCCAGTAACCGTCAACTACCCATCCGTTATTATGTGCAAGAAGCTGTTTGGATTCGTCGTGGGGGTAATACCAAGCTTCCTGATTTAACATTGCCGTTTTTCGTTGAGGTAGAAATTAAAAGTCACTATAACCTATCGATCATTAGAGATTATATTTTTGATTTTCAAAAGCAATACAAACAGACAGAAATTCAAATATTAATTAAAGACACTGCTTTTTTAGCCGTCATGCAAGACATGCTTGCAAGACATGAACAACCACATCACGCTATTACTATTTATCCACTTTAGACAGATTTTTATTACGATGGAAATGGCAATGAGATAATAAAATACAATGTCTCGTTCTTATATTTTGCGTGAATCGTTCCTCCGTGAAGCTCCATGATGCTTTTGGCGATGGCTAGTCCAAGCCCTGAGCCCTCTGTCACATTTGTTCTTCATTGATATAGAAATATATATCCTACAAAAAACAAAAAACCCTCCACAGATTTGTGGAAGGCAAAAGAAAACGTTGAAGCATCCTTTATCTATAGTTCTATTGGAAATTAAATGTCCAGGTCATCGTGCCAGTTTTGTTGTTGCTATCCGTGTAATCAAATGTTATTTGAACTGCGCCAACACCCTTTTTTTCCACGTTCAAAAAAACATGTCCCGATGGATTTGGACCCACAATCACTGCAGTTGCAATATTTATATCGTTACTTCTTGGATTACTAAACAGGACAATTGCGTTATCTTCTCCTACTATTACACCTGTCAAATTTACATTAGTTGATAATGAATAAGTTCCACCAATAGTCCCTCCATCAACATATGGTGCTGAAATATTTACTCTTGGTGTATCAGGAATTAAAATCATTACTGGAGCGGACTTGTAGACCACTACTTTTGTGTTAATATCAACAATTTTATAGGCTACAGTTACATCACCAGCTGTTATACCTCTGATAGCACCAGTACTCGGCTGGATAATGGCAGAACCTGTCCCATTACTTGCTGTCCAAATGATAGATTGACCAGTAATTGGAGGCGTAAAACCTGTTGCCGGTGAGCCCCATCCAATAACTGAAAATGGTGCTGGAACTGTCGGTACTGCTCCCACTGCTGCTTGGGAATAAACTGTCACCGTTATCGTTCCTTTTTCTACCACTACACCATTATTGTCCTTCCCTACATACGTAATAACAGAACTTCCTGGACTTATTGCAGTTAATTGACCTGTCGTAGCATTAACCGTTGCCACACTCGTTGTACTAGATACAAAGCTTTTGTTTGTTGCACTGGCAGATAACCCTGTTCCCACTGTAGTTGTAGTTACTTCGCCCATTTGCAATACTTGCGTATAGGATGGATTTTTTGCCATTGCTTCTCCATGTACGTTAAGATTGATAAAATTTTTTTTACCGTTACTACTTGCATACGAAATTGTTGCTATACCAGGAGCTTTAGCAGTAATTTTACCTGTGGTAGAATTGATTGTCACAACATTAGGATTGTTTGATGACCAAGTAATTGTGCCTGACTCAATTGTTGCAGCAATTAATTCAATAGTTTCGCCCATTTGTAAAACAGATGAAGGGGTTCCTACTCCTGTAATTGCTGCACCTATGCCATTCTCGTCTTATCCTTCTTTTTCTTTAGGTTTATAACGAGCCTTCACCGCACAGGCGACTTTCATCGCATACGGCGATCCGTCAGCGAATGACTTCTTATACTTACTTCCCCTACTATTAATTATATGCATGAATTTAAAATATAATATTGAGGAATGTTAATAATATTTATATATTGTTAATATTTTGGTTTATATAAATGTAAAGGCACTTATTGCACTAGAAGGGTATAGGATCAGTAGAGATATGTGAGACTACATCTATTTTTCCATCTAATATATGTGTGTTTAGTTTTATTGTGAAAGTCGATTTATCCCAAAATGTCATAATTAAATCATCTTCTATATTTGTTTTATAGTTTTCACCAAATTCTTTCTTATACTCTTCTAAATATATCTCATGTATATTTCTAATTGAATTTGATGCTTTCACTTGTGATTTCCAATTATATATATTCGTGATACTTTCAAGTTTTCCATCAAAAAATCCATAAGTAGTTTTCCCATCTAAACCATTCCTACCAACATTTGTAGAATACCACCTATCAGTTTGTTTATTAGTCATACGATGTTTAATTAACTCATATACTTCTGACTTAGATAAACCTAATTTAATCTTAGCATCATTAATCGGTTTATATCTTTCAGTACTCTCAATCAAAGGATCATTCAAAGGTACTTTTATATTTTGCTCTTCTAAGTATTTAACTAATCTTGCCATAAACACATGTAAATGCATTTTCGTTAAAGGTTCATGGGGCTTAAATGTTCCATTACCATAACCTGTTGTAATCCCTGCTCCAACTAATTTTTTTACAGATTTGTAAGCATCATTTGATTTTGGAACATCACTGAACTCTTGATTACCCTCTGGCAAATATTTACCGAATGCTCTATCAATGAATAAAGCAAGATGTCCTCGCGTAAGACTACCATCAGACTTGAATGTGCCATCAGAATAACCATTTATAATCCCTAACTTAGATAATTCTAAAACGTGTCCACTAAATACTTCATCATAATCTACATCCTTATATGGAGTATATGTAGTGTACATTTTATAGCCCATTGTTTTTCCGATCATAGTCACAGCATCACCTCGTGTTGCTTTACTATCTTTGCCAAAAGTTTGTTTCTTACCTACAATAGAATCAGATAATAAATCTTTATCATATAAAAATTTTAAGTCATTGTAATTAGGATTGGTTTCTTCAACATCTTTAAAAACAGATTCCGCACTTGCACTATTAGCAAAAATTGCAAAAAAGCTCAATAAAAACAAAAATGATAAAATCGTTATTTTCTTCATTACAATTCCCTCCTTAACCAATAATATACATAAAAAGAGTGTTTTTGACTATACTTTAATGAAATTAACAGGGATAAAATACTAGTTTCTTTAATACTTTCTCAGGTAATTAGTGACTACCAATTCATTCATGTGCAATATTATTGATATTCTCAATTTACTAATGGTCATCTATCTTTTCTATCTTTATATAAACTGTCGTAATGAAGTGAACGGATATATGCTAAACATTTCTTTCCTAAAAAGAGTGCCGATGTTTTTTCTCAAAAATCAAGATTTTCCCTCACTCACTGTCAGTTTAGTTAATTAAATGATGGTATACTATTAGTTAATTATTGCATAGTTTAGGAGATGATTATCCATGACATTAGAAGAAAAAATAGTGCAATTAACTAAAGAAACACTCGTTGATCTAGTAAATCTTCGCTACGATAAACTTAAAGAGGAGAATAAGATTAATGATGAGACAGCAGAGTTTTTACACGAAGTTCTTCAAATGCAAGGTACCCTTACCTTACCGAAAAGTGATGAAGAAATGGACATAGATGTATACGAATATAATGATAAAAGCGGCTTTGGTACAGAAGTAAGGTATTTATGGTTTGACGATGAGGAAAGTGCAATAGTACTATTTTGCGAAGCTAAAACAAATGTTGAAAAAACTGAGGTAACTAAGTTTTATATTGAAACCATTGATGCTTAGGGGCAATTAAGCCCTTTATCAATTTCCCTAATACTCGCTCCACTACCTCTTAATTATTGTTAATTTTTGTATGACTTTACTTTGAACTAATTATAGCCTTTTAAATATTGGGTTGAATCATTTTCCAACTTCCTTGTAGCTTCAATTCATACCTTGCCAATCCTCTATCTATTTAAAAAGTAGCGAATACTTTCAAACCAGTTTCGTCTAATAAAGCAGGATGGTAACCATCCAATAAGTCCCCTCTCTCAATAACTCCCCACATCCCCTCTTAGGACAAATTATTTTTTTCGAAAGAGTCATAAAAGGTTAAAAGGTACATAGTTCTAATGATTATTTCCTACACAAATTAGGCATACAATTGCTACCAATCGAATAGAAACCTATATAGGGAACATTTTGTTATGGGAAAAATAAAGTGGGGTGTGAAAGGATGCTTAAAGTAAATGATGCAAAAGAGATGGTACTTGGAATTGTGCAAGATGACCCATTGTTTGTTGCGCTACAGCATACGCCTTTAGAGGAGAGCCTCTACAATGATGATTATTTAGCGGACATCGATGAAACTAATCACTATACGATAGCAGAAATCGCTGGCTGGTTCGATATTACAGATGCCATGCTTCGCTACTATTTAAAGCCGTTTGAGCAGTACATTTTCGACAATGCTACACCGAATGAGCATGGAAATATCCGTTTAGACTTACCAGCTATATTGAGGCTAAGAATGATTTTATTATTAAAGGATGAATATCGTGTGAAGGGTATAAAATTATTGCTTGGTATTGATGATAATGGTCAGCTGTTGAGGCATCAAATTACGGCAACGACTATGGATTCTGGGGATTTATCCAATAAAATTGATGTTCTTGGGAATGTCCTACAGCAAATGATTCAAACAGGGCTCTTTCAGATTTTGCCGGATGAAAAGCATGGAACATTACAAGTTAACATTAATCAGGAATTTCTTGCCGAGAACATTCAACGATTATCCTCCGATTCGGCCCTTCAGTTTGAGGAAATTCAAAAAGAAACCTCGGAATTAAAACAGGAAAATGAAAATCTCCAACAACAGATTACCGAGCTACAAGAAAATGGTGTCAAGGAAATAGTACAGAAAATTAGAGAGCGTCATATCGAAAATGAAATCGTTTCTACGTTACGTACAGAAGCATTACAGCAATTTTCAATGAATAATCAGGTTAGTTTTTTCAAAAGGATGTTCAGATCCTCTCAAATTGAAATGGAAAAAGAGCAATTCGTTTTAAATTATATTTCTACACACTTAGAAGAACGCTTGGAAGTTGCATTAAATGATTATTATGGAAAATAAATTTGAATACGCATAATTAGAACATGAGGTAGGCGATGTGAATGATGCCAATCATGTTCTTTTTCATTTTCCCATTGTGCTCTATTTCGCATACTTAGCGTTATCCAGTTTTTATAAGGAACAAAAATCTACATGGCCCATTCTCCGCTATGTAGATTTTATGTTTAACTGCTAGCTACTACACTCCCTAAAAATCGCATTAACCGAAAATGCATTGTGACCATTTCTTCTATCGTTAAATTGTCATTGCCCTTTTCTAACCATTCTTGAATCACTCCTAAAATGGCAGATGCTATAAAGGCTTGTAAGTATTGCTGGAATTCCGGGTCCTTCACTTCCTCGCGAACTACCGATAGTCTGTCCGAAATATGATTGCCAAATATGGTTTTCATCTTTTGTGTAAAGCTAGGACTTCCCTGTTCACCTAATAACATACGAAAGGCGGGTGCATGCTCTTTTATGCAGGTGATAACCTTGATGAACGGTTGATAGAGTTGACCCATTTTCAATGTTTGAAAAGCATCTACTGGTTGTACATGCTTCACATAGCGTTCTAATTCCATCAACAGTTCCTGCTGCAAATCCTCCATTACTTTATATTTATCTGAGTAATGCAAGTAAAAGGTTCCTCGATTAATTTGGGCTGTTAGTGCTAAATTTTTTACTGTCACACGTTCAAAGCCCAACTCCTCTACTTGCTGGATCAGTGCCGATTTAATCGCTTGTTTTGTTTCAAAATTCATCTTGTCATGTACGGACATTGCACTTCCCTCCATATACTTAACACATACTGGCAAACTGTTTATTGTATTTGCTCACATGCTACCTTAAAATTTTTATCAAATCAACATTGTGTTCAGTGAAGGAGTGAAATTTGTATGGTCAACCATGCCATCTTAATAAAAGACCTTAAAAAAAGTTTCCAACATAAGCAGGTTATTGCCCCCCTTTCTTTAACGATTCCAAAGGGACAATTAATGGGCTTACTTGGTCCATCAGGCTGTGGTAAAACAACGTTAATTAAAATGATAATGGGCATGCTGAAACCTGATAACGGCACTGTTGAAGTATTAGATTTGGTTGTACCCCACCAACAATTATTGAAAGATATCGGCTATATGGCACAATCAGATGCTCTTTATATAGATTTAACGGGGGAGGAAAATTTACATTTCTTCGCTAAGCTTTATCCCTTATCGAAAGCCGAAAGAATGGAGCGTGTAGCCTATGCTGCCAATCTTGTCCGTCTTACCGATGATTTACAGCGTAAAGTAGGGAATTATTCGGGCGGAATGAAAAGAAGATTATCGTTAGCGATTGCCCTTATTCAAGATCCTAAGCTATTGATTTTAGATGAACCAACAGTAGGAATTGATCCTGTCCTCAAAAAAGAAATTTGGCAAGAGCTCATTCGTTTAAAAGATCAAGAACAGAAAACGATTTTAGTAACGACTCATGCAATGGACGAAGCAGAAAGATGTGATCAATTAGCTATGTTAAGGGATGGCCAAATTATTGCACAGGGTACACCTCAAGCATTAAAGGATCATTACCAAGCAAAGGATTTTGATGAAGTATTTTTAATGGCCGGAGGGGACGTATTATGAGAATCGGTGCAATTGTAACAAGAATTATCCAACAGATGAAACGAGATAAACGGACACTTGCATTATTGTTCTTTGCCCCCCTGCTCGTACTGTCATTAATGTACTTTATTTTTAATAGTAACGAAGCTAAGATCACACTAGTTGTCTCCGATGCCCCCGCGCCCTTAATAGAGAAACTTAAAAATGCGGATTTTTCGATTGTTGTAGACGATCATTTTACGAAAAAACAACTGCAGGATAAAGAGTATGACGGATGGCTAGCAATAGAGCCAAATAGTAGTAAATTAACTTTATTAAATGATGATCCTTCCCAGTCAAAAGCTTTAACCATGCAGCTTGCCCAAATTTTGCAGCCATCACAAGCCGCAATGGGGAGCTTGAAAACAGACTATGTGTATGGTGATGAAGATACTGCCATTTTCGATATTTTTAGTCCCATGCTCATTGGCTTCTTTGTCTTTTTCTTTGTCTTTTTAATTACTGGCATTGCCCTGTTAAAGGAACGCACCTCTGGAACATTGGAACGTTTACTCGCAACACCGATTAAGCGTTCAGAAATTGTAGCAGGTTATATGGTCGGCTATGGTCTATTTGCCTTTCTACAAACGATTATTATCGTGTTGTTTGGTATTTATGTACTTGATATTGTCCATGTAGGCTCTATCTGGCTTGTTTTACTCATTAATATGTTAGTCGCTCTTGTGTCCTTATCATTGGGTGCGCTATTATCAAGCTTTGCCGCTTCCGAATTTCAAATGATGCAATTTATACCATTAATTATTGTTCCACAAGTATTCTTTTCGGGCATTTTCCCACTGGATAGTATGGCTGAATGGCTTCAAAATATCGGCCGAATCATGCCACTTTACTATGCAGCAGATGCATTGAATGGCGTTATGTATAAAGGGTATGCCTTCCCGGATATTATCCTGAATCTCAGCATACTCGCTTGTTTCGCCATTGTTTTCATCACTTTAAATATTATTAGTTTAAAAAAATATCGCTCGTTATAATGAAACGTTAAAAGTTCTGCTCCATTCGGCAGAACTTTTTATTGTGGGCATGGTAATATCTAAATACAGGAAATTTATCCAATTTCATTGAAGTGAAAGACCAAATTTCTTTATAATCATTTTATAGTCGAGATTTATCCAAAGAATAAAGGTGAGTGAAGATGACTACTATTTTGGAAGTACAAAACGTTAGTAAACAATTTAATGGGAAAACAGTTTTAGAGCATGCATCGTTTTCGATTGCAGCCAATGAAATTATTGCGCTTGTCGGAAAAAATGGATCTGGAAAAAGCACTTTACTCAAAATTATTGCTGCATTCATTAAACCAGACAGCGGTAAAATTGTGGCGCATAAAACTTCGCTAAAAGTCGGTTATGTCCCAGAAGTCACCCCTCCCCAAATTTTATTTACACCGCAAGAATATCTTTATCATATGGGGCGGATTCGGGGTATGCCTAAAAAGCGTCTTTTGAAGAAAATAGAAGTATTGCTTGAAATGTTCCAATTAAAAGAGTCTCAAAATACAAGGATCGTCCAATTCTCTAAAGGAATGAGGCAAAAGGTGATGATCATGCAGGCAATGCTAGAGGAAACAGATTTACTAATAATGGATGAGCCATTATCAGGGCTTGATGCCAAAGCACAAAATGATTTCGAACAAATATTGGCGACAGTAAGAGATAAAGGACTAAGCATTATCCTAACTTGCCATGAAACGAAATTACTCGAAAATCTTGTCGATTCAGTTTTGTTTATTCAAGAAAATCAACTCATTCAAGCAAAGGATTTGATTAGCCGCCCTGTCCATCGACTAATATTTGATATTGCAAGCCTAGCATTACTTGATGAAATTGTACCTTTGATGGAAATTCAACAAAAACAACCTTTAGCGAATGGTCATTTTGAAATCGTATCGATAGTGCAGGCAAAGGATTCAGATCAAATTTTGCTTAAACTACTACAAAAAAATGCCTCTATTAAATATTTAGCTAATGTCCATCACAAAAAAGAACAATTTTCTTCTCATTTTTAATAGGAGGTATCGAAAAAGAGATGAGCAGTTTATTGCGCTATCAATTTATTAATTATTTAAGAACCTATCAATACGTTCCACCTTTTACAATTTTCATCATCTGTCTTGTCGTTAACTATACGTTTGTGCCTAATCCAATATTAGATAGCTATTCATTTACATCGCTTATTCTGTTCTTTTTAATGGGCTGGTTTACTGTTACATTATTTCATGCTGAGGATGAGGGGCAAAAGTTGATTACTACTCTTCATGCCAAAAATCCAACACACTACAATATTGGCGTTTTCATTATTTGTGGTTTAATTGCTTTTAGCTTAAGTTGTGTTTCAATCTTCTATCCGATTCTCATTGATGCGTTTTTCGAAAAACCAAAACCATTACATATAGGATTGGGCTTCTTGTCTCATTTTAGTTTATCGATTCTTGCTATTGCACTCACTGCCTTGTTCACAAGAGAGATTGTGAACAATAGGCAAAATACTTGGTGGGGTGTCATAAGTATCCTAATTATGTCTGTCGTTATCGCTACTTTAAAAAATAATATCCAAGCTGGTCTCCTGTGGCTACTACCGCCTGTTCATTTTTCACTTGAAATAATGAGCGTTGGCGATCAAATAGAAGTAGTCCCTAACGTATTTTACTGGCATTTTGCTTGGATAATCCTTTACGCATTCCTTATCATTGCTTTATTTTTCTTCCTCGTTAATCGGAGAAGAACATGATTTTGACATTAAATTAAGGGGAGATCATTTTAATGAAGAACATCAACGTTCTAATTGTGGAGGACGAAAATGATATTGCCAATATTATAAGGGATTACTTAAGCGTTCATCAGTTCGATTCACATATTGTAAGAACTGGCCATGAAGCTATCCTTTATTTGCAAGAATCCGCTCCAGATTTCGTGATCCTAGATCTTTCTCTACCCGATTGTGATGGGATCGAAATATGCCGTAAAATCCGTGAACATAGTAATGTGGCAATACTCATTTTAAGTGCTAGAG
The DNA here is from genome assembly GCF_000801965.1 of Lysinibacillus sp. A1. Classification (NCBI taxonomy): domain Bacteria; kingdom Bacillati; phylum Bacillota; class Bacilli; order Caryophanales; family Bacillaceae; genus Lysinibacillus; species Lysinibacillus sp. A1. Next base: position 10,877 of record NZ_JSZM01000049.1, on the reverse strand, counting down.
GGAGTGATACTGATAAAGTATTAGGGCTAGGATTTGGCGCGGATGATTATATGACTAAACCATTTTCACTAAGTGAACTAGTGGCAAGAATTAATGCCCATTTACGAAGGCAGGATAGATGGCTTCAAGATCATGACGTTCAGAAGGATGTCATTCACATTGATAATATCGTTATTAATAAGCAGGAATATCTTTTTTTGCGCGATAACAAGCCTATTCCCCTGTCAGCAAAAGAGTTTGAGTTACTATTTTTTCTAGCAAAAAATAGAAATCAAGTTTTCTCCAAAAGTCAGTTGCTTGATGCGGTTTGGGGTTATGACACCTATGGAGACGAGAATACAATTACAGTCTATATTAGACGGCTACGAGAAAAAGTTGAAATCAATCCTTCTCATCCTGTTTATCTTCAAACCGTTTGGGGAGTTGGTTATAAATTCAGTACATCCAATCACGTATAGGAGACTCAAATGTACTTAAAAAATTGGATCAACAAATGGATATGAACGCTTATCATCTGTGTTGTACTTTTGTTGATAGGTACCCTTGCACTATTCATTGCTACCAACAAATCTCAAGAAGTATCAGAGGATCAATATGTCATCAATCAAATTCGATTATCCGTGAATCAGCTATTATTATACATAGAAGATCATTTTTCAAATTTAGAACGAGATTCCGAGATACGTAGTATGCTGCAACAAATGAGCGATGACCAGGAAATTGATATGACCGTACTTCATCTAGATGGCAAAGTAATATTCCATACAAAAGAGAATGACCTTACATCTACGATTCAAATTAAAAATGATCTACATTACGATTTATTTACATCACAACAAGAACCTGAAAAAATGAAGATTGCTTTTCCTATTGTTAATGATGAGAGCCATGAACAAATAGGAAATGCTATTTTTACCCTAAACAAAGATAGTCTATTTCCTTCCATACAACCAAATTCAAACAACTTATTTTTAGTAGTCATGATGGGCACTCTGAGCCTCTTTATAATATGCCTCGCCCTATATATGAACAGGAAAGTACAGAAAGACATTTTAACACCATTACATGAGCTGAAAAAAAACACCGAGGAAATTGTCAAAGGGAATTACGATCAAATGAGTAGCTATCCGAAATTGGATGAGCTTGGTGAATTGTATGCCGTATTTGACCAAATGCGATTAGAGATTAAACAATTAGTCATCCAACGAAATGAACAGGAGCAACATCAAAAAAAGCTCATTTCGAATATCTCTCATGATGTGAGAACACCTCTAACTACTATAAAAGCTTATTTGGACGCTATATCTGAGGGCGTTTGTCGAAATGAAGATTCACTTATGTCCTACATTCATATCATGCAGACGAATACGGAAAAAATGTCGAGGCTCATTGATGATTTATTTATTCATACATTAAAGGAACTCGGCCATATCCCTATCCATTTAAAAGAACAATATAGCCGAGAAGTCCTTACAAACATTTTGCAGCCGATTCACTATTATGTCCAAACAACCAATATTCATTTTATCAAACCTACAATGATTCCTAATGTCCTTATTCAAGTAGATGAGGGTCGGCTAGAGCAGGTTATATCCAACCTTGTTACCAATGCATTAAAGCAAACCTCCAATGGAGATACCATAACTATTACTACTTATATTGAAAATCAAACACTTTATATCCAAGTAATAGATAATGGCAATGGGATGCTTCCCGAAGATATGCCCTTTATTTTTGAACGTTACTTTAGAGGTCATCAGCCTGAAAGAGAATCTGCTATTAAAAACGAAGGAGCAGGGCTTGGTCTATCCATTTGCCAACATATTATGGAGGAACATCATGGTTCAATTTCATTTCATAGCAAGCATAAGGAAGGCACTACCTTTACACTTACACTTCCTATCTCGTAAAAAGACTCCCATTTTAGGTAGTCTTTTTATCGTTCATTGTTTTGTTCCGAAATGCTAAACAGATTGAAAGGGTCAGTACACTACCAAAAAATGAATCGATGATACGGACAACCCATACGCCGTAGCTGCTTAACGGAATGCCATTGATCCACTGCCAAAAACATACATAAACAAACGTTAAGAAAGCTAGCGCACTCCAAAAAGCAAATTTTTTCTGAGGAGATACCGCAGGCATTTTGTTATGTTTGATCAAAGATGCCCTGTCATACATATACCCAAAAATAAGCGTAATGCCTACCAATGTACTTCCATGCTGTAAAAACTTATAAATGGGGATATGAAATCCAAATAAAGTAAATGTTTGAGAAAGAAAATGAAGATTGGTCACCATAAGCCCATTTTGATGTGTAAATGAATCCCATATGACATGGGTTAGCATACCTAATAATGCTGAATAACTAAAAACAATAGTTTTCCATGTTTTAGTCCCTGCCATTTGATAGCTATTAAAATCCTGTAAAAATTCTGGTAAATGGCTCATGATTGGCTGATGGATAAACCGATAATAAATCAAGTAGATGATTAGAACGAGTGGAAGATTGAATAAAAAGAACCCTGCAAATGTATGGCCAATCTCTCCTATTGGCCGTCCCCTTAAAAAGTATTCGAAATCTGGAGCCATGCTTCCTAATACCAAGGCAGAAAAATGAATATATTTACTTTTTCGAGTAAAAGGTAAGACCGCTGCTGGATGAGCAAATGTTAATGGCATAACTTCCATCTCCTTTTATGACATGTTTCAAATCGATTATTACAACGTTTTTTTGTTCAAAAGGTTACTTCGACTGTAAGAATTTATTAATAATTTCATAAGAACCTACTAATAATTACATATTACACTAAAGAAAATAATCAAAAGGAGGCCTTAACTATGGAAAAAGAAGTACTGATACGAGCCCAAAATGTATGTAAAACCTTTTCAACGGGTAGCGAACAATTCCATGCCATTAAAAATATGAATATTGATATTTATAAGGGGGATTTCACTGTTATTATGGGAAATTCCGGTTCTGGTAAGTCAACGCTTCTTTATCTTTTAAGTGGACTGGATACGATCACGGCAGGTGAAATTTACTTTCAAGGGGAGAAGTTAGATTCCTTTTCAGAAAGAAAGCTAGCGACCTTTCGCTCACAGAAGGTTGGTTATATCTATCAAAATAGCAATCTCATCCCTGATTTGACGCTGCTAGAAAATATCGCCCTTCCTGGATACATCGCCAAAACTAATAAAAAAGTAATGATCCAAAAAGCAGAACAGCTACTCCATTTAATGGGTCTTGACAAGCAACGAAATCGTTTACCTTCTCAAACATCAGGTGGTCAGCAACAAAGGGCTGCAATAGCTAGAGCATTGGTTAATAATCCTGAAGTGCTCTTTGCGGATGAACCAACTGGTAGTTTAAATTACGATCAAGGTGTAGCCGTATTAGATATCTTAACTAATTTAAATAGAAGTGGGCAATCTGTTGTGATGATAACGCATGATATAAAGGCAGCTTGTCGTGCAAATCGTCTTATTATCATTCAAGATGGAAAAATAGATGGGGTATTAAACTTCGAAAAATATGATCATCTTCATATACAAGAGCGAGAACATATTATCTTTTCTTATGTTGCTGGAAAGGAGTAGTCGATGTACGCAATTGTCTCTCTTTGTTCCTCCTATTTAAGAAAAAGAAAATTACAAAATGGTCTGATGGTTGTCCTTATTTTCCTATCAACGCTTTTACTCGCTACTTCTGTAACCATACTAACAAATACGAACAATATTTTTGAAAAAGCCCATTTTGATTCAAATGGTGCCCATCAAATTTTAACAATGGGTGATGATGTTCATAACCCTTTTGCCGTAAACGATTGGTGGCAGGAGCAGCAAGGGGTAACTTCCTCCGACTTAATACCCTATAAAAATTTATCTGGAATTACCTTCGATGGGAAAGAAATGCCCAATCTGTATTTATTTATGATGGATACACCAAAAATGCCTTCAATGATCGATCAATTATTATTTTCTGAGGGAGAAAAGCAAACATCTCACCTAAAGGGACCATATGGATTCCTACCTCATTGGCATCAAGTGCTCACATTTCACTTGGCGATGCAATTGAATTTAATACAGGTGAGATAACGTTTAGCTTAATGGTTTCAGGTGTTGTAGTAGATATGCCGTATGGTGGTCCCTTTACAACAAACGCTCGTATTTGGATGAACAATACGGACTATCAGCTGCATTTAACATCCATGAGCGGAACTGAACAATACATGATGGCACTACGCTTTGACAATTATGAGCAAAGCTCTAGCTATTGGCGTGATTTTGAAAACTATCTGCAAGGACCTTATCTCGAATCTAAAATGGAATATGAAGAAATAGCTTCTTTTTATTTAATTATTAATAAAATCATTGGCTTTATCATGATTGCCTTTGGTATAGCTATGCTTCTGGTATCTTTATTTATCATTGGTTTTAGCATTTCCGACGCCATTTTAGCGAACTACAGAACAATAGGCGTTATGAAATCTCTCGGTCTATCGTCTCTACAGATAAGTGCTACTTACGTATTACAATTTGGCTTGCTATCTGCTTTCTCGATCATACCGGGACTCATCGTAAGTAAATTTCTTTCCAGAATCATTTTAGAAAGCTCCTTATCCTATCTTAAAGCAGGAAATCATTTAGCCATTCACCAAGATACTCGACTAACCGTGTTGATTGCCCTCATCCTTTTTGGGATTGTGGTACTCACCGCCTTATTCTACTCGAACAAGGCTCGCAAGGTGGAACCTGTCCAAGCAATCAAATATGGTATGTCGGAAAGTGCAAATAGTAAAATAAATCGTCGTAGAAGCAGCTCGAGTAGACTATTTCGTTTATCTAATCTACCAATTCAACTTCAAATTGGACTGAAAAGCATAACAAAGAATTTAAAAAGTTCCATTCTTATTATAGCGCTTACCTCTATAACGTCTTCCATACTCGTCTTTAGTGTGGTCATATTGAATAGTTTTATCTCCATCAAAGAGACTTCACCCTCGTGGGGATATGATGCATCACATGTAGTAGTAACCGTATTTAATAAAGAGACATTTTCAAAAAAACGATTTGAAGATTTTTTACTGGAAGATGAACGTATTAAAGATTATGCATGGCTAGATCAATTCACAGGAGTCCTTCCTAACGGCAACAATTCGCCATTAAATATCAGTGTCAATGTTATCGAGGGTAGCTTTGATGCCGTTGGGTACGAAACCATGTTTGGACGTAATCCTGTCAGTAAAAATGAGATAGCTATCGGCATTAATGTCGCTCGGTCTTTAAATAAAAATATAGGAGATATTGTAGAAGTTTACATTGAGGGGAAGCAGCACTTTCTGATCATTACAGGGATCTATCAATCTATAGCAAATATGTCGAACTCGGCGAGAATTTCATCAGATGTTATTAAAGTTTATAACACTACCTATTCTGCTTCTGAAATTAGTATGATGAATCTATTAGATGAAATATCCGCTCCTCAAATTGTCGAGGATTTGAATGCTCACTTTAATAGCTCTATATCAGCAGTCACACAACAAGTATTACTAGATGCTGTTTTTAAAGAAGTTGTAGCCGTATTAGTTATCCCACTTTCAATCGTTGGCTTTTTATTTATCATCGTAACATGCATCATTATTTTTAGTGTATCGAGAATTAATGTTAGAAAAGAAAGTAGTACGTATGGAATTTATAAATCCATTGGAATGACCTCTTCAAATATTAGGTGGTCGATTACATCCGGTATTTTAATTCTTTCTATATTCGGCGCAATCGGAGGATTTATTATCGGTATAAAATTAATTCCACTTGCTCTCCATTCCATTATTTTAGAATACGGCTTACTTGAACTTCCACTTGTGATTAACTGGCCGATGAGTATCGGAATAAGCCTTGTAAGTGTAATGGCAGCTTGTTTTGGCGGCTGGGTCTCTACAAAGGTTATAGCTAAGACTTCACCTCGAATATTAATTGTGGAATAAGCTTGGCCCCTACACATTAGGGGCCATTTCCATGGAGTGATTTCTGAAGGAACAGTCATTCACTAAATATCTTCTTCCGATAGCACGATAATATTATTTCTTCGAAGTAAGGCAGTGGTTACGCCTTCCCCGACTATTTTAGTACCGTTGAACTCGCCATTATAAATAGCTGCACTACCACAGGACGGGCTATTTTCCTTTAAGACGACCTGTGTCGCTCCCACCTCTAGCGCTTTCTGTAAGGTCGCATACGCCCCCTTCATATATAGCTCTGTGACATCACGGCCAGACCATTCAATAACGGTAGCTTTGCCATCAAGAACATCGTCTCCATTGCCTCCCACTATTTCAGCAGGTTCACGAGGCGTTGAAAAACCTCCCATCAGCTCAGGACAAACGGTGATAGCCTTTTTCTCTAACACAAGCTTTTGAACTCTATCATCTATACAGTTCGTACCGTTATAACGAACATTTAATCCTGCTAAACAAGCACTTATTAAAATCACTGCTATACCTCTCCCCTTTACGACCATCGTCTATATGAATAGTATCATTTTAACATGTGTCTTTGAAAAATTACTAAGTGTCCTAGCATTTTCTCTGATACAATACGTATCAAAGCAGTCCTAGTTTCTTAGAAATGGAAAGGGAATTTATAAAGAAAAGAAGGAGGAGTAGATTGTCGTGGAATTTACGATTTGTTTTCTAAAAAAGGGTGAGCACATCCTATTACTTAATAGAGACTATCCAACTTGGATGGGCGCATGGAATGGTGTAGGTGGAAAAATTGAACAAAATGAAACACCTTTAGCTGGTGCCCTAAGAGAAATTAAAGAAGAAACAGGTATTACGGTTGAGGATATTACTTATAAAGGTAAAATCACATGGACAGATGGGGTCATTGAATATGGCTGTATGTATGCGTTTATAGCAGAAATTCCTGATTCATTTACATATGTTACACCGATAAAAGTTGCAGAGGGCATTCTTGATTGGAAGGAGCTTACTTGGATTTTCCACCCTGAAAATGTAGGCATTGCAGATTTAAAGTATTATTTGCCTACAATGCTTCAGGAAACAACGAACTACGAATACATCTTTACTTATCAAGATAAAAAATTAGTCAATATTTCTTCAACACCGATTGAACAAACAACTAACGTATTATAAATAACTAAGCCTCGTCTATGTAAAAAGTACATGACGAGGCTTGTTTACTTAATATCTTGGCTGAGCGCAACGCATTCGACACATTGACCAATGTAACGTTGTATGCTGAATTTCATCATGAATGTCCCATAGGCTATCGACTATTCTCAATTCGACATTACGTTCTAGCATTGCACTATATATATCATCGATTTCAAATAACGCAATAGGTATTTGAGCCGTTTCACTAACCGAATAGCCCGCATTTTCATCCTGTAGCGTAAATCCTTTTCCCTCAAACTCATATAAGTATAATCTTGTGCTTTTCAATACCTCCACCCATTTGCGTTCAATAATCACTACATGAGGCGCTGTTGTGAGATACTGCTGTCTGTCCTGCTCTGTCGTTTGACTCCCAGCATGAAAACAAACACGAGGACAATCTCTCGGAGTTAAATAATTAGGCAGGCATCTCTCGTTGATCGCCCATACAAGACCTTTGCTTGCATCTAAATCTGGTCGTTCGGGTATACGAGGATGAAAAATCGTTATCGTAGGGTCTTCACTAACATGAAATAATCTCACGGTCTCTCCTCCTTATTTTTTCAGCTTAAATACAATAAAATCAGCACAATGCAAATCTTCCTCAAATTGAGGGTACTTTTCAAGCATTTCTTGTGACGGACTCGGCTCTACAATTTTTTCTATATGAAAGCCCGCTTCCGTAATTGCTTCCACATAGCTTGTTAATGTGCGATGAAACAATACAATAGGTGGGTCAGCAGCTAGTTGTTGATAAACACCCTCATAAAAGTAACGCTGTACCTTCCAATACTGCTGATCCAGCTGTTCATGTCTAATCCATCCACTATTTGGCGTGACAAAGCAGGGATGCAATATTGAAAAAACAAAGGTGCTATTCGGCTTTAAAAGACGATACATCTCACGTATTGCAGCACGATAATCCTCTAAATCTTGAAGAACCATATTCGAAACGATACGATCAAATTGATTGTCTGCTAAAAACGCTAAATTTTCACAGTTACCATGATAAAATTGAACTGGCAACTGCTGCGGTGTTCTTTCCATAGCAATGTCTAGCATTTTTTGTGAAAAATCAACCGCCGTTACGACAGCCCCTTGTTTCACTAGTAATCTACTTAAGTATCCTTCGCCACACCCCGCATCTAATAGATGCTTTCCATCCACCTCTCCCAGTAGAGAAAATATAGTGGGATTTAATAGTACTTCATGATGAATATCACCATACTCATGATAATTAGCAGTATACCTTTCCGCATATTGATTCCAACGCTTAATGGCTTGTTCTGTATTCATAAAAATACCTCATTTCAATGTAAAATCGTAACGTTACGTCCCTTGTGCACTTGTCTATTTTTCCATATAAAGAAAAAAAGATATAGACTTTTATTTATTTTTTTAATATCATGTAGATAGAGGCACGCCATCTTTAAGTAAATGACTAAAGCCAATTTCTGGCTTTTATGGTTTATATCGAAATGGTATGTTCAGCAACCGCTTCTTTTTTTATGGTCAGCCATCTGCCCACTAACATCACTAGTAATGCCACAAAGACGATTATACCCGCAAAGACTAGTGCTGCCTTATAGCTATTATAAATATTGACCAGCTGACCCGCGACAATAGGTCCAATTATTTGTCCAAACGCATAAAACGTTGTTAGTAATGATACAACAAATCCACTTTGTGTAGGAAAAAGTTGTCGTGCATAGGATGTAGTTAGTGTCACAATACCTACAAAGGTTAGACCGAATAAAAATGATGCTACTAATACACTCCAAACGGTTTGTGAGAATACAGGTAACAAGATGCCTATTACTTGAAGTATGTATGCCACAAACAAAATTTTTATAGCTGAAAACTTCTCTAATAAGATCGTCCACACAGGTGCTGATGGGATTGCGGCTAATCCTACAATGACCCAGCTATACGAGGAATACGCTTGGAGAGAAGGAATATTATGAATAATATCAACTAAAAAAGTACCTGTAATAATATACCCTAGTCCCTCAAGTCCATATGACAAAATAAGCCATGGCATAAAGCCCTTTGTCATTTTCATATTAGAAGAATTCGCTACTTTTAACGTATCTTGAATCTCTAAACCTCTCCATAAAATAGTAGTAATCAGTAAAAAAACAACTGATAGTATGCCTAGTCCTAACCATGTTCCTTGCCATGCAAGTCTCGCTTCAATAAGAGGAACGCATATGCCTGAAATGGCAATCCCTAGCCCTATACCACTAAAAACATAGCCCGACCATCGGGATAGTGAATGTTTCGCCAAATAATCCATGACAATACTAGACGTTAAAACAAAAATTAGTCCACCTGTAATACCAGCGATTAATCGAAAAATTAACCATATACTATACAGCTCCATCAAACCCATTAATCCAACTGATAGGACATTAAAAATAACACTTACCATTAAAATTTGTTTACGCTGACGATGAATAAAGCCCGCCCATAGTGCCCCAATGAAATAGCCAATATAATTACTTGACGCTAAAAACCCAGCAACTTCTAAAGAAAATCCTACATCCCGTCGCATAAACGGTAGAATCGGCGTAAAAGCAAATCGACTAATGCCCATAGCAATGACGAGTAATAAAATTCCTCCAAAAACAATCCCCATATGTTGGCGATTCATAGTGTCCCCCCTTTTCCCCTATTTTAATTAAAAGGATACCGAGCAAAAATTAATAAATCTAATATATAATCTATATAAATGCATAAAAATAATTTATAAAAGGTGTGTCTATCATGAATCTACATGCACTGCGGTTATTTACAAAGGTAGCCGAGCTCAACAGTGTTTCCAAAGCTGCGCAAGCCCTTATGATTAGTCAGCCCGCTGTAACCATACAAATTCGAAATTTAGAAAAAGAACTAGGTTTAATATTGCTAGAATCGAAAGGGAGAGGTATTACACTAACTCAGAGCGGTGCCTTTTTATATAAACAAGCACAGCGCTTATTTGATTTAGAAATAGATATCGAAAATAAAGTAGAACAGTTAAAAAATACAGGTCATGAGGAATTACAAATTGCTTCCACACATGTGCCCTCTCATTTTTTATTACCTAAATTATTAGCCCATTTTAAACAAGTCTACCCAACTACGCATATTCATTTAAAAACAGCTAATTCACAGCAAGTAATAGAGGAGTTACTCCATTATAAAGCAGATTTAGCCTTTATCGTTAAAGAAGATGGTCATCACCCTGATATTCATTACCAATTTCTGATGAATTTAGATTATTGGTTTATTGTGCCATACAATCACTCATTAGCCGGTCAAACGGTTTCACTTTCCGAACTCATGCAACAGCCCTTTGTCACAAGAGAAGATGGTAGCTCCACAAAGGAATATTTAAATGCATTATGTAAAGTACATAAGATACCCCCACCTAAAGTGGGACTACAACTAGATGGAATTAATGAGTCCATTCATGCAATTGCAGCTGGTTTCGGGACGATGCTTGCCCCTTCTATAGCAGCATCCAGCTTTATCCAGCAGCAACAAATAGCACGAGTGTTTATTAAAAACATTGACATTCAGCGCCCGGTTTATCTTTGTACACGGAAAAATGAACAACCTCATTCTTCTTCTTTTAATAACTTTCTTCATATCATTCATGAAACCACTTCTTAGAAAAAAGGCACTCTGGCATCAAATGAAGTGACCCCAAAAAGT
>NZ_JSZM01000048.1:0-5572 GCF_000801965.1 Lysinibacillus sp. A1 | reverse complement strand
TTTGCCATCATCACTAGACTGCTTTATTATGTATCTTGTTTTGAAGTTGTTTACCTGTCCTTCAAGACAAGAATTATTGTATAACGTTTTCTCATATTGTGCAATACTTTTTTATAAAAAAAAGAAATTATTACTTTTAAAAGATATTTTTGTTAAGAAAGAGAAAATATTGCCCTGCAAAATATTATAGCAATAGTTGTTTCAAAAGAAAACAATTATTTTTCATCTATATATTTTCAGCTTATGATCTTGCTTAAAACTTGCTACTAAATAGTAGCAAGTTCCATAGTCAATCTATCAATTTCTTTAAATGTTGTTGAATCTCCGAATGATATTCTAAAGAATTGGCGTGCCGCTTCCATTGAATAATTCATAGATAAAATGGCTTTTGTTCCGGATTCGCTATGAATATCACACGCACTTCCTGTTGATATACTGATCCCTGCCTCGTTTAATTTTAATAATACATATTGCCCCTCCACTTTACTCATCATGACACCACAAATATTCGGCAATTGCTGCTTACACTCTATTAGGCGACCTGCTTTTGGTAGACGACTTTTAAAATATCTTCTTAATTCCTCGTAATGCTGTCTTTCATAACTATTATTTTCAACCGCTGCCGCAAAGGAAACAATGGAAGGTGTATCTAAAGTTCCCCCTCTTAATCCTCTTTCATGAGTTACGCCTGGTGTTAGTGCTGGAACACGAATTGCAGGGTTTATATAAACAGCGCCGCAGCCTTTAGGTCCTCCTATTTTATGTGCGGAAATTGTCATAGCGTCTCCCCCTCTTGGTATAGTTAATTTTCCAAAAGATTGTACACAATCTATATGACAGTAAACAGCGGATTCTTTTGCTGCTTCGATTATTTTTTCTACAGGTTGAATAGAACCAATTTCTGAATTTACATGTTGAATGGAAATTAATGCTGTATCTTTTCGAATAGCAAGTAGTAGTTGTTTTGAGTCAATACAACCATCCTTTTGCAACGGTAATTTTGTCACCTCAAAACCCATTTTCTCCAATGTATTTAAAGCTGCATGTACAGACGTATGTTCAGCTTGTGATGAAATAATATGTTTTCCTTTTTTAGAGGCTAATGCTAATGACAAAATGGCCATAATATTTCCTTCCGTTCCGCTTCCAGTAAAGATTACGCCATCACTATTGACGCCAAGTTCATTAGCTATAATCTCTCTTGACTGCTGGATAAAATAATGCGCTTGTCCCCCTAAATCATGGAGACTTGAGCTATTTCCATAATAACGCTGTGCTACCTCTACATATGCTTCAAGCGCCTTCTTCGTCATTGGTGTTGTTGCTGCGTAATCCATGTAGATCATCGTATTCATCCTCTCTCGTTCAACAGGTCTTGTTTTCTTTTTTATTTTATGTAAAGATAGGTGTAAAGACAACTGTAAAGAAGGTATAACTATGGATGTAAAGACAGACGTCCTTATAATTGGTAGTGGTATTGCAGCACTTCAGGCAGCTCTACTGCTCGAAGAACATTTTAAAATACAAATAGTTACAAAATCGTCCGTCCATACGAGCAGCTCCTATCGTGCACAGGGTGGCATTGCCGCCGTGACAAGTGAGGAGGATCATATTGATTGCCATATTGCGGATACATTGAAGGCCGGAGAATTTCATCATGAAAGTAGACATGTTCAAATGCTCATAGAAGAAGGCACAAAAATAATGCGTAACTACCTTCAAGCTGGATTCCCCATTGATCGGCATAGCAATGGAGCCCCTGCTCTAGGTCTGGAGGGAGCACATAGCCATCATCGTATTCTTCATGCAGGTGGTGATCGTACTGGTCAAATTTTCATAGATTACTTGCTTCATAAACTTTCACCTAATACAAAGGTAAATTGCTATGAAATGGCCTATGAACTTTTACTAAATACAAATGGTGACTGTGTAGGTGTACTTACAAAAGGATGCGAAGGCACTAAACGCTACTTTGCCCATCATGTTATTTTAGCGACAGGTGGTGCAGGAGCACTTTATTCAAGTACATCTAATGACCCAACAAATACTGGTGATGGTATTGCTTTAGCATTTCGGGCAGGAGCTGCCATCAGTGATATGGAATTTATGCAGTTTCATCCAAGTCTGCTTTGGTGTGAAAACGAGGCAAAAGGATTGATTTCTGAAGCGGTACGAGGAGCTGGTGGTATTTTTGTCGATGCCCACCGTCGTCCAATTATGAAGGGCATCCATGCACAACTTGACTTAGCGCCAAGACATATTACAGCACTCGCATTATTTAACAAACGGGCGGCTGGTGAGGAAACATTCCTTGATATATCCTCCATCCAAAATTTTGATGTAAAATTCCCATCAATCACACAGCTTTGCCGTAACAACCATATTGACTTACAAGATGGCCTAGTTCCTGTTTCACCAGGTAGTCATTTTTTAATGGGCGGTATTATTGCTGATGATAAAGGCAGAACCACTATAGCCAACTTATATGCTATCGGCGAAGTGGCCTGTACAGGGGTCCACGGAGCTAATCGTTTAGCTAGTAACTCCCTATTAGAAGGAATTACTTTTGGGCACAGAATGGCATATTTCATTATTCAACAAGGCTGTAGCCAAAAAGATTTCTTACTTGCTAGCGATAAAAGTGTCGATTCAATGCCTTCATTATTTAACAAACAACAATTACAGCAACATATGATGAAGTACTTAGGTATCGTTAGAAACGGTGACGATTTGCAATATTCCCTCCAGCAATTACCCTCTATACAAGCACTTCTCCATGCAAATTTAAAGGGTTTGCAACAGACTGAGCTGGAACTATATATGATGCATGTTGTCGCCACATTAATAACCCATGCGGCCATTACAAGAACTGAAACACGTGGAGCCCACATTCGTAGCGATAAACCCGCGATGGAAGCAAAGTGGGCAAACCGATGGATTATTTTTTCTCAAGGACAAATGAAAGTGAGGAATTCATTGTATGAATATCATCAAACTCGAGGAAATGCTCAAACAATTTTTTAATGAGGATATAGGTGATGGGGATTTATCGAGTGAATATATTTTTTCTCCTAAAGAGCAAGGAACTTTTTCATTTTATGCCAAAGAAAGTGGCATTTTTTGTGGCGCACCTATTATTGAGCATGGCTTTCACGTATTAGATCGGTCTATAAAAGTCAACCTTCCTAAAAAAGATGGGGAAGCCGTAGAGGCTGGCGACGTCATTGCCATTATAGATGGGCCCTTACAAAAATTATTAATGGGAGAACGCGTAATTTTAAATCTTATACAACGGATGTCTGCAATAGCTACGGCGGCTCACCTAGCAGTACAGGAAATTGCAGGAACGCACACAAAAATTTGCGATACCCGTAAAACGATTCCTGGCTTGCGTATGCTTGATAAATATGCTGTTCGAATCGGTGGTGCTTTTAACCATCGCAACGGCCTATATGATGCAATCATGCTAAAGGATAATCATATTGCTTTTGCTGGTAGTCTAACAAACGCCATTCAGGCTGCTAGAGAAAAAGTTGGTCATACCGTTAAAATTGAAGTGGAAATAGAAACAAAAAAACAGCTAGATGAAGCCATTTTAGCTGGTGCAGATATTATAATGTTTGATAATCGAAGTCCTGAAGAAATACGTGCATGGCTGCCAGCTGTTCCTTCTTCTATCACGACTGAAGCGTCAGGAGGCATTACTCTTGAAAATATAAGAGCTTATGCTCAAACAGGTATACAGTGGATTTCACTTGGTTCTCTAACCCACTCTGTCAAAGCCTTTGACATTAGCGCCCTTGTACAAATGAAAGGAGGCTATTCCATTGTCCATCACTAGTTTATTACAGCAGACGACGTTACTTCCTGAGCATTATCGGGCATTATCCATAACGGAAATGGAATCTCGTATTTTATCAATCAAAAAAAAATTAGGATCTAAGCTTTTTATTCCGGGACATCACTATCAAAAAGATGAAGTTATCCAATTTGCTGATGCAACGGGAGATTCCTTACAGCTGGCTCAATTATCTGCAGCAAACAAAGAGGCGGAGCACATCGTATTTTGTGGGGTACATTTTATGGCTGAAACTGCTGATATGCTAACATCAAAACAACAACATGTATATTTACCAGATATGCGTGCTGGTTGCTCGATGGCTGACATGGCTGATATTTATCAAACTGAACAAGCATGGCCCATTTTACAGCAGCTCTTTGGTGATACGATCATTCCACTTACCTATGTTAATTCAACAGCCGCTATTAAAGCTTTTACAGGAAGACATGGTGGTGCATGTGTAACATCCTCTAATGCGAAAGAGCTTGTTCAGTGGGCATTTACACAAAAACAGCGTATCTTCTTTTTACCCGACCAACATTTAGGCAGAAATACTGCTTATGACTTAGGTGTTCCACTCGAGAATATGGCCGTTTGGAATCCGCATAAAAATATACTTGAAACTAAACAGCCTCTTGAGAACATCCAAGTTATTCTGTGGAAGGGTCATTGCTCTGTACATGAAGGATTTACAGTTCAACATACAGAGACTGTTCGTAAGGAATATCCAGCCATGAAAATTATTGTTCACCCTGAATGTAGTCGTGAAGTTGTAGATGTGGCTGATGATGCTGGTTCAACTAAGTACATTATCGATACAATTAGTCAAGCACCTAGTGGATCTGCATGGGCAATAGGGACAGAAATGAATCTAGTCAATCGTATTATAAAGCAGCATCCAGATAAACAGATCATCTCTTTAAATGAAAACTTTTGTCCTTGCCTAACGATGAATCGCATTGATCTCCCCCATTTACTATGGTGCTTAGAAAGCATTGAACAAGGTCAACCACATAACCGTATTCAAGTTGATAGCCATACTAGCACTGAAGCTCTTAGTTCTCTGGAAAGAATGTTAGCAAGAAGATAAATTACGATTTTAAAGCAGAGATGTTGTAAAAAACAATATTTCTGCTTTTTATTTGCTCAAAAAATTAAGTATCTGGGTTACCTCCTGAAATTGACACCCATTTATTTTTTATGATAATGTCGATTTGGAGGTGATAAGAAATGTCTTTTCAATCGAAAAATATTTTCATTAATTTACCAGTAAAAAATGTAAACAAATCCACGTCATTTTTTAAGGAGTTAGGTTTTGAGTTCAATCAACAATTCAGTGATGAAACAACTTCCTCAATGATTATTAGTGAAAATATTTTTGCTTTACTAATGGTCGAAGATCGCTTCAAAGGATTTAGTAACAAGGAAATACCGGATACTACTGTTTCTGCTCAAGCAATTTTATGTCTATCTGCAGAAAATCGCGAGCAAGTAGATCAGCTAGTAAATAAGGCACTTGCCTCCGGGGGTAAACCTTATAGTGATCCACAGGATCATGGATTTATGTATGGCTGGGGTTTTCAAGATTTAGATGGGCATATTTGGGAAGTAGTTTATATGGATGAGCATGCAATGAATCAAGAGTAAATCGTTTATCTTACATTAGTTTTCTATAAAAAAACAGTAGACGCAAACGCATCTACTGTTTTTTGTATGACCCGTACGGGATTC
>NZ_JSZM01000047.1:0-439 GCF_000801965.1 Lysinibacillus sp. A1 | reverse complement strand
TGAAGTGACCCCAAAAAGTTAGACATTATTAAGTTAAGCTGCTTCGGAGGATTGAATTCGGTATTGTACCGGACTCAATCCTTTTAATTTTCCTTTAATACGTTTGTGATTGTAATATTCAATATACAATTCAAGTTCAAGCTTGAAGTGATTCATACTTTCAAATTCTTGCATATATAAGAGTTCTGATTTTAATAGGCCAAAAAAGTTTTCAATTACTGCATTATCTAAACAGTTACCCTTACGAGACATACTTAGGGTAATGCCATTTTGTTTTAAGGCATTAGAGTATTCTTTCATTTGATAATGCCAACCTTGATCCGAGTGTAAGATAGGGGCATCTCCTTCGGATAAGCAAAATAAAGCTTTATCTAACATGATCGATACAAGTTTATATGTAGGTCGGCTTTGAATATTATAAGCGATGATTTCACCATTA
>NZ_JSZM01000046.1:0-15350 GCF_000801965.1 Lysinibacillus sp. A1 | reverse complement strand
CAACGATTGAGTGGGAATAGGATGCGTACAATTAGCGATGCTATTGCGTAGAAATGCCGTCATACCAACGGTTGATGGAACTACTGTATAAAATAGCGTTCTAAAACGTGCAACTATTATCGAATAAAATATACTCTCTTTCTATTTAACGTTTAATGCGTTAGGTCGGAAGGGAGTTTTTTTATGCGTAAAATTAGTGACTTAATCAAAGACTTTCATTTAACGCAGCGAGTCGAAGGCAAAGCGCCAAAGTATATCGATTTATGCCGTCATAGGCTCGGTAGATGGTACGAATACACACGCTCGGTTTGCGGAATTGAGATGATTGACGAAGTAGTGCCGTCGCACATTCGTAGCTATATCGGATATTGTCAGGAGTTAGGCGCTGAAAGGAATACCACAATTAACGGTAGTATCTCGACTATTCGGTTGTTCTTTAACTATTTAGTCGAGGAGGAATATCTCGATGAATTAGAAAACCCTGCACGTAAAATTAAGGACTTACGGGAGGACAAGCGTATTATCACCACATTCAATGATGACGAGGTAAAACGAATTTTATTGGCCATTCCAGAAGTTACTTATTCAAATATCCGCGACAAGTGCATGCTCGCGTTTTTATTCGATACAGGAATCCGTGTCAGTGAGTTGTGCGGGATTAAGAAAGATGACATACGTTCGGATAGCGTGCTAATCCGCGGAAAAGGTTCGAAGGAAAGATTGGTTTATATCAGTAAGACGATGCGGAAGTATATGCGGAAATATGAAAAGGCTAAGGCGATTAAATTCGATAAGCCACATTTTGAAGAAATAGAGGATTATTATTTCCTCGATCAATCCGGCCATAAGTTGCACAGGTCGAGAATCAATCGAATTTTAAGATATCGTAGTGACAATGTAAAAGTACGTAAAGAGTTGCGCGCAAGTCCTCATGATTGCCGTCATTATTACGCACAGGCGCAGATTCGTAATGGAATTGATATGTATAGCCTAAGCCGTTTACTCGGCCACTACGACGCTTCTATGACCTCTAAATACTTAAGAGGTTTAGAGCAGACTGATATTTTAAAGATTGGACGTAAATATTCGCCATTGAACGAAATGAATTTATAAAAAGAAAAAGTCGAGTGCGCTAACACTCGACCTTAACTGAATATGACTACCGAAAAACGATAGCATACACACCAATGTACGGCTATTGTACAGCCTTTTCGAAAAAATTTCAACGTCTAGGCTTTATTTAAGTGCGCCTATTTTCGGGAGTCCGACGTGGAATGCCTAGTAACACGCTAAACTTGACCGGTTTGTACGATAGCCGATGCAGTAAATATCGTTAGGACACGCTATAAGCGTCGCCGTATGTGCGCTTTGTGTCTGAATGCCGCTGACGGGCATTGTACGGTCAGGTGGGAAGGTCTGAACGCTTACGGGCGTTGTAGGACGTGTCACTCGTTAAATATGTCGCAGAGTTCCGCAGCTAGTCGGATATGCGTTCACGATAAGTGTAAGGCACTTATACGGGATTTAACGGCTATCGGGGGCAGAAGTAGATAGTAGACATGTTAGAGCGAGAGTTCTGCGAATACATACGGCGATACAATACGGATACCATAGTTATACTGATCCATGTAAATTGCGTTCGTCTGTCTTACATGACTGATAACTACGTCTACTATTTCGTACTATCAGCGTGTAGGCAGACGAACTGCGTCCAAGCCGTTGTCCATGTTGCCGGCTCCATGATGGCGGTAAGCCTAAAATACTGTCAAGCGTAAAACTACTAAAATATCAAAATAAATACATAGAGCGTAAATAAAATTACTTATTTCCATTTGTCGATGAAATCGTTAAGCGTATCGTTGAAAGAGACTGCGCTATCTTTTATTTCTGCGTAGATATATGAAACTAATGCGAGCCACGATACCGATTCATCGTAAGGACTATTCGTATTTATAAAACTAATAATCTTCTTTAACTCTACCATCCTATTGAAATTAAGAGTTTCGGATAAATGCTGTTGGAAGTAACTATTAACAAAGTCACTGTGACGAATACTAGCATCAAGTAGTAAAGAGCAAGCCCGCGAAGGTGTTACATCGAGTGCGAATGCGAGTGTTACGAGGTTTTCATAGTCTGGTTGTTTTAGTCTAGTGCTGATCCTTTCTGTCCTGGTTCCTGGCTTAAGTCGTTGCACCGACGGTTTATTAATATCGCCCATAAAAAGTGTGTTGTGGAATCTTACATTACGTTTGAAATTTTCGGAGAGGTGAGTGATGACCTTCCGTGAATCTAGTCCAAATAAACAAATTGTTTCTACGATGTTCTTAACGGGCGTATCGATAACATAGCTAATACGATAAATTGTGTCTTTTAATTCAATTGGAACAGTCGGCCTCACATCTCGTTTTTTATCCGCACGGACCTTTCTTGCACTTCCCTTTTGCACTTCCTCGCCTCCCAAAGCCGATTTAAGTTTGTGACACTGTTCTCCTGTCGTTACACCACTATCGTACGTCAGGGAAGAGGCTCTTATGATTAAAATTTTAGTGGCCTGGCGATACTGCTTGTACATAAGTATTTCCGGAGGTGTCACGATGGAGAAAACGAAAAAAGAGTTGGCTGCAGAATTGGCCGCTAATATCATTAAACATTCTAAAGAAGCTGGTATTCCGTTACAAAAGAAGAAATCGCATAAAAAGCAAAGTAAATAAAAAGAGCGCCTAGCAATAAGCTAGAGCGCTTTTCTTATGCTAATTTTTCGATTTAAAATCGACGATTAGCTCCATATTAAGTACTTCTGCAATCTTTTCTAGGTCAGATACAGTGTAACTCTCATTTTTCATTTTCTTAGATAAGTTTGATTGAGTAGTCCCTATCTTTTCTGCTAATTGTGTTGCAGTCATTTCATTTTCTACAAGAAGTAATTTAATTTTCTTTGTGATATTCATTTTATAAACCATCCTTTTATGTATTGTAAAATCAAATATATCATAATTTATGAATTTAGTTCATATTTTATGTTGACATAGTCATATTATTCATTTATTATGAATTTAAGGAATAATTAATGACTGAAAAGGAGGTAATATCATGTTTACGCAAATGCAAATCGTAGAAATTGAGCCAGACTATAGCTACGTTGTTGAGAGAACTCAGATTATTGAAGGGGTATACCTAGAGGTTTTTAAGCAGCCAGGATATGCGGATGACGCAGTTCTTTATATTGGAGATAACGAGGTATTATTTGCCTGGGATGAAACTGTTGCTAAACTGTTCTCAGAACTGGACACATGTGAGCCAATTGAACTCTTATCCTTTTTAGCGCAAGCACCAAAATTGTTAGCTTAATACGTAATTTTCAAATAAAAATACGGTATCGGAGGCTGATACAGGAATTTAATACGGTGAATTATACGTAGTTTGTACCGGTATGGCAGTTTCTAGGCGTAATGGAAAATATTACTCCACCTCTTAGCGTGATTGGCGCACGACTAACATTAATGGTGAAGGCAACTTGAAACGTGATTGGACGGATTCCTGACACGTTTACATACATTCGAGAATATACAGCATAGTTGCGGATTGGCGACGGACGATCGATAGAGAAGGAAAACCGAACGTTTTGGCGGACGTTCATCACAAAACTTGGAGTGTTTTATATAGATGGGGAAATGCGGTCTTTGCTGCAACATTGACCAACGAGGCTAGGGGCGGCTGCAAACGTTTCTAGCCTTTTGTTTTCCCATGCTAAACCCGTTGATTTAAGCGTTCAAGCATAGCGGTAGTAGTAATTATCATGCGAGCCTTAAGACGTCTAAAACGAAAGGAGAATTAACGGAATGGCAAACGAAGTTCAAACACTCTCG
Source organism: Lysinibacillus sp. A1 (assembly GCF_000801965.1). Taxonomy (NCBI): domain Bacteria; kingdom Bacillati; phylum Bacillota; class Bacilli; order Caryophanales; family Bacillaceae; genus Lysinibacillus; species Lysinibacillus sp. A1. Next base: position 11,484 of record NZ_JSZM01000046.1, on the reverse strand, counting down.
AACGACATACATGTTATTACAGCCGAAATTAATGCATATCAACGTGTGGCTGGCGAAGCGATATTCGAGATTGGTAAACGGTTGAAGCACGTTAAGGAATGCGATTTAGCACATGGAGAGTTTGGTAAGTGGCTCGAATCAATTGAGATTAAGTGGGACACGGCTAATCGCCTTATGCGTATTGCTTCGGAGTTTGATGCAAATTACGTCTCGGGACGCAATATCGGAATTAAGGCGTTATATGAAATCGCACAAATACCAATCGAACAGCGCGATCAACAGCACACAATTCCGTCAACTGGCGAGGTAAAGACGGTAGATGAAATGACTGTGCGAGAACTGCGTGAGGTAAAGGCAGAATTGAAACGTAAGAATGCAATGCTCGCCGAAAAGGAACGTAGCGAAGAAATACTCACACGACAAAACGAAAGGGGGATTTAACGTTAAAGTAAGTAGGAAATAAACTTTTGCGAAAAGTTGTCCCTAAACGGAAAATTCAAGTGTGCATGTATAGTAGGGAGAAAATTATTAGATTCATGTCCGAAACTGAGTTTTCGTTCGGGTATATGTAATAGAAGGAAAAAAGATTAAAAAAATGCAAAAAAGCACTTTACATTCCGCAAGTGCTGACGATATAATAAAAGTTGGTATGTCTGTTTTGTGCAGAGTTAACCTATATTATCAAATATCAATTTATAATGTCATTATACAGGAGGATGAACAGCAATGCAAGCGAAAAACGAAAAATTTATCGTAATCCATTCTCGCCAAGTAGCACAGGAAATCATCGATGCAGGACAGGCCCTAATCAAAATGGAACCTAGTCGACATAAGCGGGGCAAACTTGTATTTATATTTGAACGATCGTATCTTATTGATGAAATTCTTGCTAAAAGTTCTCGACGGCCTCAAACGCAGTAATCGGCATCTAGTTTTGTCATCTATTCTATCGTAATTAATTGATAGATTGATAGCTGCGGAGGCTTTAGCCGACGCAAAGGGTTTTAATCATTTAATAAAGACATCAAAAGTAAGTTAAAACACTTAAGCCAGCTGACGCTGTCTTGCATAGCAATAACTAATATATCGTCTATTATCTTTAAGGGACATACGCTGTAAACCTTGATATATCAACGTTTCTACGAAATTCTGCGACGGAGATGTCGCAAAAACAATATTAATCGGAGGTATTATGATGACGAATATTACAGTAATTGATTCAGTAATGGGTAGTGGTAAGACGAATTATGCAATTCAGTACATGAACGAAGCAAGTCCGTTAGATAGGTTTGTATTCGTGACACCTTTTAAATCAGAAATTACACGTATCCGCGAAAATGTAAAAGACCGAAATTTCTTAGAGCCTCTACATATCGGTGGCGGACCTAAGATGACGCATTTAAAACAATTAATCGCGATTGGTGCAGATATTGCGACTACACACGAATTATTCTCTCGCGCTGACGATGAATTAATCGAGTTGCTAGAACAAAGTGGCTATACGCTAATCCTGGACGAAGTAATGGACATTGTTTCAGATGTACCAATTAAAAAAGCGGATATTCGTCGATTAATTCAAAATGGTGACGTCAAACTAAACACCGACACTATGCAGGTCGAATGGACGGGGGATCCTAACGATGATTCGCGGTATCGAGATATTCGAGAGTTGGCGCAAGCTGGTAATCTTTACTTATTTCGTGGCAACTTCATGGTTTGGGCGTTTCCACCGGCTGTGTTTAAGGCATTTCCGAGGGCTTACATTTTAACGTACCTTTTCAAGTGTCAAATGCAAAAATATTACTTCAATATTTACGGATTTGAGTACGATTTCAAGGCGGTTGAAAAAGTCGGAGATAGGTACGAATTAGTTGAATACGATGTGCGTCGAGAAAATCGAGAGCAGTTACGAGCGTTAATTACTGTATATGAGGGGAAATTAAATGACGTAGGGAGTGGGAATGGTGCGCTTAGTCAGTCTAAGTTACGAAATTATGACGCTGATACATTGAAGAAGATTCGGGATAACACTTCTAACTTTTTTAGACGATATGCGGATAATGCAAAAGCTGCAGACGTTTACATCTCGACATTAAAGGAAGTGGAGCCTTCGTTATCACCAAGGGGATATAAAGGTTGTTTTATCGCACATAACGCCCGCGCTACGAATGAATACACAGACAGACGAGCAGTTGCTTACTTACTAAATCGATATATGAATAGAAATAAGCTAACGTTCTTCCAAGAAAACGGCGAAAAAGTAGAGGAAGAATTATACGCAGTCAGCGAGTTAGTTCAATGGATTTTCCGCAGTCGTATACGTAAAGGTGAGGCGATTCATGCATATATTCCAGCTCAACGTATGCGTGATGTTCTTGAAAAGTGGGCGAATTACGAGATATAAAGGTTGATTCTACAAAAAAATTCTACTAAAGGGGAAATGGGTATGACGAAAATAGTTGCAGCTGAATTACGACGAGCGGGTCGCGCATTAATTGAAATCGCAGAAGCAGAAGGCGTTACGATAACATATGAAAACGTTTATCCAGGTTCTATTTATACTGAAAAAATTATCAAGGCTTACCATAACGTCAAGTATAGCGATGATATTCCAAAAGTTAAAAGACCATCAATACTAGAATGCTACGCAAATGCGGATGACATAGCACTAAAAACTGCGAAGGTTACAACGTTGGAAGGGATGGCTAGAGAACTCGCTAAATATTCGGAGCATATTGATCGTGAGAGTCTTAGAACACAACCGCCTGTTAATGATCGGGCATACGTTGAGCGTTCCGAATTTACAATTACAGATTTATATAACGATTTAATGTCGATAATCGAATGGTCGCTATTTCGATATATGGCGTTGATTTACACGTTTGGATTCGAGGCTCTACCGTATTATTCTACCGTACTAGATTACTCGTATTACGTCCAACAACGTAAGAAGTTTCGAAGATGTAAGTATATGTTTTGCCTGAATATGTTCGCTATGGAAGGTGATAATTTCCGTAATGCGAAACCAAAGCGAGTAGATAGCCGATTTTGTTGCGACGTTTGCCGCAAAGCCTCGTACGATGCAACAAAACGATTTAAAAGCACAGGCTCGTATTTGCCGGTTGAATATTATGCGCCTATTTATGGAGAGTCGGTAGATGATCGATATAGACTTCATGAGCAAGTTTACCTAGAAAATGATATCGAAACGGAGATTGCGAAGAAAAAGCCAGCATTTAAAGCGAAGTCGAAAAAGGTAAGTTATGAACATGGAAAAGTTGTAACATATAGCTCGTTAGATGAAGCAGAGAAGGCTCTTGAAAATGCAGAAAAAGTTGATATTATCAGTGTTTACAGGCAGATTATACGTCGGACAAATCCCTATATAAGTAGAGGGCGATAGCCCATTTTATTTTATGCACTTAGTGTCAAAATTGAACAATTATATACAAAGGAGGACAAGTGATGAAACCACACACGATTAAGGCACTACGTTCGTATCATGGTTTGACTCAAGAAAAGTTCGCTTCAAAAATCGGCTTCGCTCGAACAACGATTAGTGAAGTGGAGAACATGCGGAAATATCCGTCTGCGGCGTTGTTAGCAGCGATTACTCGACAGTTTGAAATAACAGATGAGTTTATTGCTTTTTTGCGCAGTTTCGAAAAGTTAAATGGAATTATCCATGATTACACAATAACACAAATTTAATTAAAAGTAAAGTGTTTTAGGAGATGAGAGCCAATGATTAATGAAATAACACGCAAATGTCGTACTTGCAAAGAAATTAAGAATCTAACCGAATTCACTCGACGCCCAAAAGCTCCACAAGGACGAGAATATCAGTGCAAGGCGTGTCGCAGTCAAGCACGTTTTGAAAGCTCCTCATACATCCGTGAACGATTCCGCAAGCATGTATACCGCCATAACACGGTCAATCTCTATACGGAAGCAACAATTGAAGAAGTATTGAGCGCTACAAATTGCGCCTATTGTGACGTAGAAATGACGCGAGGTAAACGGGAGTCAACAGAGGCTACAGTCGATCATGTATATCTAGGTCACAATATAGACGAAAATATCGTCGTTTGTTGCCGTAGTTGTAACTCAAAAAAGCATAGACAGCATGTTTATGATTTCTATCAATCTAGCGAAAAATTCACAGACGAGCTTTGGCATGAGTTTGTTAAACAATTCGCGAGTCGTTTCTTAAAACACAAGGCAAACGAACAAGAAATCGAAGCCTGGAAACAGGGCTTTAAAGAAGAAAGCGAGGAAATGAAACGATATGGAGCATAAAAAGTATTCATCGAATTATCACGGCGAAGGTAAGCGAGCGAAGCCGAAACGAAGAAAGAAACAATTCAATCGAAATGGTATCGAAATCCACGGACAGCGACCGCCAAGGCCGCGAGTAATTAATGGGATGGTGTTTTATTAATGCAGATTTACTACAGTAATGACAACGGAGAACATTGCGTTTACATCGACGAGGGAGAACGCCAGCATCGGATATTCTTGCCGGAAGATGTTGCAACGCTAGATGCTCGCTATTTTGCGCAATCAGAGGCAGCTAATTATGTAATTGAGCAGTTATTAAAGGACGGTGATTAATTGCGTTTCGCCTTACTTTCAATCGTCAATTTGCGAGATGTTCCGTTCATTTCACTGGTAATTTACCAAACGGATGAACGAGGCATATCCGATTTAATTGGTGAAATCTCAAAGCCTTATGACGATGTTATCGACTTGCTAGACGATTTATATGCGTATGAAATAAATGAGCTACAGACGGATAGCCAAGAATTATATCGAGAATTAATGAGCGCACAGTTTCCGGTGATTTATCGCAGAGAAGTCGAAGGAACGCGCGAGCAGATCGCCCGTAACGAGGAAATGTTGGTCGAATTATTTGAGCTGGACAAGCAAGACGAACAGCCAACGCCTGTTATTCCGACATGGCGATTGTGGTGCATCGATAAGTTAGAAAAGATTATTCAAATACTGAAAACAAAGGGGATAAAATCAGATGGCAATTAAAGAACACGAATTTAAATTATTGCAAGATTACAAAGAAGAAGGCGCTGAACGAGCAGCGAAACACCAGCAGTATCAAACAGACTTGAAAAATGCCCGTGCACGTTTAAGTGAGTTGCAGACTCAGTATGAGCACACATTTACAGAGAGCGTTAAACATGACACAGATGCAACTGAGCAACTAGCTAAAATTGACGATGACATTGCGCTACAAAAAGAGGTTGTAGCACGACGGGAGCGTGATGCTCGTTTAGCACACGCGGCTATGCCGGAAGGTAAGATTTCGTCTGTAGATGTAGTAGACGAATATCAAAACGTATTTGTGCCTCAAGTTCGTGCAGAGTATGAACCGATCGTGCACGCAAAATTAAAAATGGCGCGAGATTTGTTAATTAGCTGTATCATTGACCATCGCGATGGTGAAGATGCTTATGGATATTTACGTGAGGAAATGGTTGAAATTTCTAAAGCTAATCGTTACGAAGGTAAAACGAGCGGGATTATGTCAATAGCTCACCCGACAGGTACAGCGAATGTTATGTGGAGCCAAGGCGCTATCAACGGAGTACGTGAGGTATACAACCAGGTTAGCCGATTTACACACGGGAATGAGCCGAACGATTTTGAATATATCGCAGAAGTACCAACAAAGACTAAAGGAGCGAAATAATAATGAGTAAATATAACGAACATGTAGAAGCTTTGTTAGCACAACAAGCGAAGGGAAAAGGTGTTAATTTCCGCATAGTAGAATCTGGATTAAAACAGAAATTGCAAGAAGGCACAATCGAGCAGCAGGACGTAGCAATCGCAATGCAAGTCGCTAGAGCACTCGGTTCAATAGAATCGAAAGTTTTATACGCAAATGTTAAAAGAGCTTCCCAACAAGAGCAAACTGAATAACGCAATATTAACGCAAGGCATGACGTGTTTTAATTCAACGTTGTGCCTTTTTCTATGCAAAAAATGCGAGGGGGATATAAGGGATGAAAATAATCAAACGTAAGCAGGAAGTAACGCAATTACTAGACGATAACGAAGTAATACTTGCTGCAGCTAAGTTTGTAGTAGAAGTGGAACGCCTTCACGGTAAAGTTCCGCAAGTTAAGGTTAAACTGGCAGCCGATTTAAAAGTACCATTACTAGCTATTGCAATGAGTGGCCGTATCCAAGCGGACCATGCTCGTAAACGATTAGAGGCGCTGAATGCAGCTATCGAATATGCCGAGGGTGATAGAAGCGCACGCAAACGATACATTACGGCAAGTCAACAAGCTGACCGTCTAGCAGATATAGTCGCAAAGAGAGTTGATAGTATCTAATGGCCATTAATCTAACGGCAGTTTTCAGAATGAGGGACCAGGGATCGTCCCGTATGCGAAGATTAACGCAATTGATGGAGCGCATGAACCGTACGAGCCGTACTACTAGCGAAAGTATGTCGAGAGCGCAATCGGCAACCAACCGTTTGGGTGGCGCTGTTTCTTCGGCATCAAATCGTATGGGTGGATTTGCAACTCGAGTCACTTCATTGCGTGTAGGTGCAGACGGAGTTAGTGCCTCATTACGTGGGATGCAATCCGCATTAATAGGGCTAGCTGGCGCATACGTAGGAGCGAACGGTGCTGCTAAATTGCTAAATTTGACGATTGGAGCCGCAGCAAACTACGAACAAAATGCGATGGCTATTAGTGGAATGTTTGGCGATGATAAGCAAGCTAAAAAGTATCTTCAAATGGTAGAAAAGGCGGCAATTGATAGTCCGGTATTGAACAGTACGGATATGATGACAAACTCAAAAGCGTTCATAGGAATCAGTAAGAACCTTGATGAGTTAAAACAAGTTTGGGGACTAGTTGAACGTATACAAGCACTTTCTGGCGTAGACACTCAGCAGGCAGCTTTCTCGACAAAAGAGCTTATGCAAGGTGACTATGTTTCAATGTACGAGGCAGTCGGATTAGATAAAAAGGAATTGCAAAAAATCACTAAAATGGACGGAATGTCTGCTAAGATGGCTGGCTTAGATAAATTATTAACCAAAATGGGTGTAGATGATGAAATGGTTAATAATATGGCGAATACAACAAAAGGTTTGTGGTCGCAAATCGAGGAGAAGTCACAAACATTCTTTAGAAATATGGGAACGGAAAGCAATACAAAGTTAGGAGACTTTTTAAGGCGAATAAATAAAATGTTTGATGGTCTTGATACGACATCTATCAGTAATAAGCTGGGAGGTATGCTTGCTAAAGCCACAGATAAAGCGATTGCTTTATACGATATATTCGTGAAATGGCGAACACAAATAGCATACGTAGCAGGAGCGATTGGCACTTTTGTAGCTGCGCTAGCTGTAGTAGGAACAATTTCCGCGTTGGCAAATCCGATAGCACTTATAGCAATGGGAATAGCCGCAGCAGTAGTCGGATTCAAAGCGCTCTACGACAATAGCGAAATGTTCCGAGGAGCAATCGATGGCATAGTCGGCAAGGTGAAATCGCTATGGTCCGCATTTAAGACGGGCGGCACAGGCGGTTTAATCAGCGCACTATTTCCGCCTGATATTGCGAATCAGATTAACTCGATAGTTGACGGAATTAAGGCGAAAATCTCCGGTTTGATGACGGCGTTTAAAACTGGCGGATTTAAAGGCGTACTGGAAATGCTAATTTCTCCCGAAGCTATCAGCGCAATAGTGACACGGTTTACTACGCTGAAAGAACAGTTTATCAGCGTATTTATGAGCATCGTTGAATACGTATTGCCTATAATCCAAACGTTTTGGTCGTATGTGCAGCCGATTCTTAGCGCTTTATGGGACGCATTAAAAATCGTAGCTGATGTCGCGATGCTTGCGTGGAACAACATTCTTGCTCCTGCGATCGTATTCGTTATGAAAGCATTCAAATTACTATGGAGTTTTGCCGGCCCGATGTTTGAGCTTCTAGGAGCAGCGATTGGCGCAGCCTTTAAGGTATTGCGCTTAGTATGGGATACGATTGTAGGTCCGTTTGTAGCGTTCCTAGCCGGAGGATTTACGCAAGCATTCGGAGCAGCTTCGGAGATTGTTGACGCTTTGTCACCAGTATTCCAAAAGGTTGGCGGATGGATAAGCAAGGCTGCAGGCTATTTACGGGAGTTTACGAGCATTCTCGGCAAGGTGAAGATTCCGGACTGGATCGGCAATATCGGCTCTGGCGCTGTTAGTTGGGCGAAGAAGTTGATACCGGGCGGTGGGAACAGTAAACCAGACGGCTCGCACTATCACGGTTTAGACAACGTTAGGTATGACGGATACAGAGCCGTATTACACAAGGGTGAGGCCGTGCTAAATCGCCAGGATGCCGAGGCATATCGTAACGGTCAAGCCGGTGGAGGTTCTAGTATGCCTACTATTAACATTGCAAAAATGGAAGTTCGTAAAGACTCAGATATTGATGAAATTGCTTTTAAATTAGCTAAATTAATAGGAGAGAAGGCGATGCAGGTTGGCTACTAGTTCTAAGATTCCTAAAGAGGGCAGTGGTGCCACCCGCTTATTCGAATCAATCCGAGCCTTCGGATATAATCCTGGAGGTACTATAAAGAAAGCAACAGTTACGAGTGAGAGTCCAATTAGTATTCTCCTTGACGGTGACACCGTCGAAACACCTGATCCGTTTATTGTTTGTAATCCGCACTTATTGCCGTATACAGAAACAGTGAGGATTAACGAACAGTTCGCGACTATTGAGTACGACAATAAGCTGAAAGTAGGCGTTCGGGTGCTAGTATTCGAGCCGGAACATCAGCAACAACTATATGTATTATCGTTATCAGACGAATAACAACTAAGGCAGGCATCGGAATTACATCGGTGCTTGCTTTTTCTAATAAAACGAAATGAGGAATGACGAAATGACGACTCTTGATATTGAACGTATCCGCGCAGACTTAAAACGCTTAAAGGAAGAAGAGGCTGCAGCCGATATTGAGCGTGGATATTGTATATTACAGCAGCCTTCATATAAACCGGTTGTGAGCGACGTTTGGGCGGAGCAAGCATATTACAAACACTTGACGGAGATTAAGAGATTTCTTGCGGAATATGCTTCGCTAATTCTCGAAGCAAAGGAAATTGTATTAGTTGGAGAGCAGCCGAAATTACTTGAATGGCAAGCGATATTAGATATTGCGGCAGAATGCAAGGACGACATACTACGGAGTAAATGCGTATTCCTATCGAAAATTTATCTAAAGGCAGCAGTTGAAGGAAAGCCACAATTAGATTACGCCAAGTTAGCGGAGATGATTGTTAAAACAATCGATGGTTATCCTTATCATGTTTACTATAAAGAACGGTTTGACGACGGTTATGCAGATGGAGAACGAGGAACATTCGACGAATATTACGAAACTAAAAAGGAGGAATTAGCGGCATGGCTACTAGAACACTAAACGAAATCTTAAAAGAACTTACGATAGACCAGGCGAAAGCAGCTGAACTTTTATACGAAAATGACTTACTTCCGATAGGCAAACGAAAATCATATACGGATATAGCAAAAGAAATCGGAATTACAGACCGGACTCTTCGTAACTGGCGTCATCTGCCAGCTATGCTTGAATACAAAGTTGCGATAACGAGTAAGTATTTAACGGATAATCGTACACGTGTTATGCAAGCGCTTATTCAAGGTTGTGTGGACGGCAACGCTTCGCATATGAAACTGTACATGCAAACGGAAGGTATGCTTGTTGATCGTGCGGAAATTGAGGTAAAAGGTAAGGAAGTTGACGAACAGGCGGTTGCCGCAAAATTAGCGAGTATTAAAGAAAAGCTGTAAACGGCGATATATCAACGTTTTAGTGCGTTAAAGTGTTATAAATGCGAGGTTGGCTACGTGCTGACTTCGCTCTTTTTTTATGCGCTGAAATAGCGATATGATTCCGTTTACTTCCGAAATACGAGAAAACATCGGGCAGAAGGCGCTGGCGGACGCGCTACCTTGAAAACAAATCGTTATCTGACAATTTACGTATCTGTATTCGGTATCGTAACTTAAAAGAATTGACACCGTTTAGACGATGTAGTATTATCAACGTATAGAACGGTATCGCAACTCGGTATCATTTAAGGGGCGGATGAAATGACTAAATACGGATACGCTAGGGTATCAACGCAAGGACAGGATTTACAGGCGCAAATCGACCAGTTAAAGGCGGAAGGCTGTGAAGTTATTTACAGTGAAAAGTTTACAGGTACGACGACGGAAAGACCGGAGTTCGATAAGCTACTGGCGAGCCTTAACGAAGGCGATACGTTGGTAGTAACTAAAATGGATCGTTTTGCGCGTTCTGCTACTAAGGGTAGTGACCTAGTACAAACTTTACTAGACCGCGGTATTAAGGTACACATACTCAATATCGGGCTACTCGATAATACATCGGCATCTACACTAGTACGTAACATCTTCTTTGCCTTCGCACAGTTTGAACGCGATATGATTGTAGAACGATTAAACGAGGGTAAAGCGGTAGCAAAGCAGCGTGAAGGTTATCGCGAAGGACGTAAACCGACGTATACTAAGCAACAGCTAGACCACGCTATGAAGTTGAAGGAAATACATAGCTTTACGCAAGTTGCAGAATTGACGGGCATTTCAATTGCTACACTGAAAAGAGAAAGTGCAAAACGTAAAGCTAACGAAGCGATCAACGATTAATGTTGGTCGTTCTTTTTTTGCGTTGAAAGTGCGTGACCCCCCAAGGCCATCGATTCGGAACGGCGTCATCTGGTACTCGAGAATTACATACATCATTTTTAAAACAAGCCGACTTTTTGCACTGTCAGACGCATCGACATTCGCAAAGTAGGGTAGTTGTACGCGTAGAACCGTCTGAAAGACGTAAAACTGACGCAATCTATTTAATAGGAAATAACTCTAAACGTTATTAATTACTGAAAACGTAATTAACGCAGTAATGACGAGGGTTTGTGGTCGATTTCAGTCTTGTTTTTTATAGTTGTAGGTTGTATAGTAATTTTACCGAGGGAGAAGCGATTGTCGACGTCGCGGAGAGGTAGTATTGTCGTATGAGTAATTACAATTTAAGCTCTAAAGAAGTCGCAGAGCGTACAGGGTATAGCGTAAGATCGGTACAGAGTTTAGCGGTATTCTTTACGCAATATAATACTCTATTCGCAATTAAGGACGAAAACGGCGATTGGTTTTTCAATGAAAGAGCAGTGGCGATGATTATGCTTGTAAAAAATCGTATCGTACCGAATGACGTTGAGTTGTCGAAATTAAAGGCGTTAGAATTATTGAACGGAATTATCGTTTAAGTTTCCTCTTGCTATTACGTAGAAATGTCGGTAAAATGTTCCGTAACAAGCAACTATACATCGCCATTAAACGATGAATAGAAAAGTATATTTATTCGATGCGCGTACGTATGATT
>NZ_JSZM01000045.1:0-1239 GCF_000801965.1 Lysinibacillus sp. A1 | reverse complement strand
TCCTGTCGGGCGCGCCATAAGAACAACGGGAAGTAGCTCAGCTTGGTAGAGCACTTGGTTTGGGACCAAGGGGTCGCAGGTTCGAATCCTGTCTTCCCGACCATTTCCAAAAAATATTATGGGGCCTTAGCTCAGCTGGGAGAGCGCCTGCCTTGCACGCAGGAGGTCAGCGGTTCGATCCCGCTAGGCTCCACCATAGTAATTAACCAGTATAAAGATCCTGGCGGCGTAGCTCAGCTGGCTAGAGCGTACGGTTCATACCCGTAAGGTCGGGGGTTCGATCCCCTCTGCCGCCATCTTAAAGGACCTTTAGCTCAGTTGGTTAGAGCAGACGGCTCATAACCGTCCGGTCGCAGGTTCGAGTCCTGCAAGGTCCACCATTTATATATTGTTACGGAGGTATACCCAAGTCTGGCTGAAGGGATCGGTCTTGAAAACCGACAGGCGGGTAACACCGCGCGGGGGTTCGAATCCCTCTACCTCCTCCAGTTTTATTCATAAATGGTGCTTTAAAAACTCGAAAAGACAATAAGATTATCGCGGGGTGGAGCAGTGGTAGCTCGTCGGGCTCATAACCCGAAGGTCGTTGGTTCAAATCCGGCCCCCGCAACCAAATGGTCCCGTGGTGTAGCGGTTAACATGCCTGCCTGTCACGCAGGAGATCGCCGGTTCGATCCCGGTCGGGACCGCCATTTTTTATAGACATGAGAAGCAAAAAGTGAGCAAGCTTAGCATGGACGAAATGGGTCAGTAGCTCAGTTGGTAGAGCATTAGATTGAAGCTCTAAGTGTCGGCGGTTCGATTCCGTCCTGACCCACCATTTATGCGGGTGTAGTTTAATGGTAAAACCTCAGCCTTCCAAGCTGATGTCGTGAGTTCGATTCTCATCACCCGCTCCAAGGGCCTATAGCTCAGCTGGTTAGAGCGCACGCCTGATAAGCGTGAGGTCGATGGTTCGAGTCCATTTAGGCCCATTATTTATTCCGAAGTAGCTCAGTTGGTAGTAGCACCTGACTGTTAATCAGGTTGTCGCAGGTTCGAGTCCTGCCTTCGGAGCCATTTTTTTTGTGTGGGGAAGTACTCAAGAGGCTGAAGAGGCGCCCCTGCTAAGGGTGTAGGTCGGGTAACCGGCGCGAGGGTTCAAATCCCTCCTTCTCCGCCATTGGCCCGTTGGTCAAGTGGTTAAGACACCGCCCTTTCACGGCGGTAACACGGGTTCGAATCCCGTACGGGTCATAC
>NZ_JSZM01000044.1:0-1832 GCF_000801965.1 Lysinibacillus sp. A1 | reverse complement strand
GAGGCTGGGACAAAACTAGCTGATATTCAAGATAAAAGGGAAATCGATGCTGTTCGATTTCCCTTTTTGCTTATTTGACTAAGATTTTCCACTATTTTTACCTTATTGCTTGATTAATGGCAATATATTTCCGAAGATTTACTGCCATTAATGCTAAGCCCATTTCGTTTTCAACCTTCGGTTTTCCGCGTACCGAAAATCGAGTGAAACGTAAATTAGCTTTCAAGAATCCGAAAACTGGTTCCACATCGATTTTGCGTTTTCGATAGATGGCACTTGATTTCTCTTCTGAAAGCTTTGCTTTTACATATTCTTTTTGTTGTTCCCATTTTTCATTCACCATGATTTTTCGGTTGTTGCCTTCTTTCGCTTTTGTACATGATGAACGGAACGGGCATCCCGAACAGTTTTCGCATTCGTAGATTTTGTGCGTACGTTGGAAGCCCGTACGATCATTTCTTACAGATTGATATGTAAATCTGAGATGTTTCTGATAGGGGCATGTATAGGTATCTGTTTCTTCATCATACTGCCAATTGTCTGAGTTAAATTGGCTTTGTTTGTGCTTTTTCTTTTGTTCTTTCCGATACAGGTTATATGTAATAAGTGCTTCTCGCTTTCTGTTCGAAAGGATATCATGATAGTTTTGTTCACTACCATAACCTGCGTCTGCGACAATATATGTTGGTAACTCAAAATAATGTTTCTCTATTTCATCTAGAAACGGAATTAACGTACGGGTATCCGTCGGATTTGAAAATAAACTATAGGTAAGTACGTATTGTCCTTCTGTTGCGATTTGTACATTATAGCCTGGTTTTAGTTGTCCGTTCTGCATGTAATCGTCTTTCATTCGCATAAATGTCGCATCTTTGTCCGTTTTTGAATAGCTGTTACGTGTATCAAGAATCTCAAAATCTTTTTCGTACCTCTGCTTACGCATCATCCAGTCATGTACTTGTTTTAACAGTTGCCTAGGCGTTTTTCGTTCACTACGCAACTGTTTACGCAGAGCGACATCATCCGTGCTATCTATTTTGTGTGTGTAGTCCTCCGCAACTTCCTCTAACTTCTCAGCGATTTGTGAGAGTTCTTCAATAGAAAGCTGCTCCTCATCCTCACGCTGTATTTTTGGTATGATTTGTTTTTCAAGTAACTCGCTGTACAATTGATTAGATTTTTCAACGAGACGGCTATGATGCTTTTCGACTGCCTTCTTCCAAACGAATGTGAATTTATTGGCATTGGCTTCAATTTTCGTACCATCAATAAAAATGGCTTCTTGATCGATGACTTTTTCTTGTACAAGCTGGACACGAAACTGTACGAAACATTGGCGAATGAGATCTTTCATATCGGGATGAACACGAAAACGATTGATCGTGCGGTAGCTGGGTTCATAACCTTGTGCAAGCCACATCATACGTATACTGTCTTTGGTGAGGTCCTCAATTTTACGACCGGAGAAAGCAGATTGGGTGTAGCCACATAAAATAATTTTAAGCATCATGCGTGGGTGATAAGATGGGCAACCTGTTTGTCGTTGAAATGAGCCGAAGGCTCTCTCTGGAATACTTTCGACTAAATGATGGATGGCAAAAGCAATATCATTTTCTTGTAATTGAACTGCTAAATCTAGAGGTAAAACTAATTGATTCATGTTATAATTTTTAAACATAAGGACCCTTCTTTCTGTATAATTTGGTTGTGGTGACTTAATTTTATCAGAAGTGGTCCTTATTTTTTATGAAAAAATGTAAAGCGTGTGAAATTTTACTGATGGTAAAATTTCACACGCTTTTTAATTTAGAGGTGGGTTTTGTCCCAGCCTC